>CAILBF010000115.1 GCA_903832395.1 uncultured Actinomycetes bacterium
GCGGTGGTATCTCTGGATACCCTAACCGGCGCGAAAGCGAGCATGATGTGATTGAAAATTCACATGCATCAACGGCGCTTTCATGGGGTGACGGAATATCTCGTGGCTTTGCTTTACAGGGTCAGGATGATCGCCATGTAGTTGTAGTTGTTGGAGATGGCGCACTTACTGGTGGTATGTCATGGGAGGCGCTTAATAATATTGCGACTGCGCAGAAGCGAAATCTTATTATTGTAATTAATGACAATGAACGATCATATTCGCCAACTATTGGTGGGGTAGCAACATATTTATCAACTCTTCGTGTTACCAGTGGTTATGAAAAATTCCTGGACTGGGGTAAAGATGTTTTGCATAAGACTCCAGTCGTGGGTGGACCGATTTTTGACACGTTGCATGGCGTTAAAAAAGGAATTAAAGACATTATCGCCCCACAAGGAATGTTTGAAGATTTAGGTTTGAAATATATGGGTCCAATTGATGGCCACGATGTCGCCGCCCTTGAGCGCGCACTTGTGCAAGCCAAAGAGTACGGCGCTCCAATTTTAGTTCATGCCATTACTGAAAAGGGTAGAGGTCACAAACCTGCAGTTGCCGACGAGGCGGAAAAATTTCATGCCGTTGGCATAGTAGATCCCGAAACCGGTGAACCACTCGCTAAAAATGGCGAGAGTTGGACAAAGATTTTCTCGGCTGAACTTGTTGAAATTGGGAAAGAGCGCAGCGACATTGTCGCAATCACCGCAGCTATGTTGGGCCCAACAGGTCTAGATGAGTTTCAAAAGAATTTTCCTGATCGCACAGTGGATGTAGGAATTGCCGAACAACATGCTGTTACAAGCGCTGCCGGACTGGCTTTTACTGGCCTTCACCCAGTTGTTGCGGTGTATTCAACATTTCTTAACCGTGCCTTTGATCAACTCTTACTTGACGTAGCCCTTCACAAGGCCGGAGTCACTTTTGTTTTAGATCGAGCCGGTATAACTGGCGATGATGGACCCTCCCACCATGGAATCTGGGATTTGGCGCTTACTGGCCTTGTACCCACGATGCATGTTGCAGCTCCGCGCGATGGGGCACGGTTGCGCGAACTTTTGCGTGAGGCAGTAAATATTTCAGATGCCCCATCCATGGTTCGCTTTCCAAAAGGCGCGGTTCAAGTTGATATCCCAGCTTTTGAGCGACGCGAAGGAATAGACGTCTTGTACCGCGGCGAGAGTGCAGATGTTTTAATGATTAGCGTCGGCGCAATGGCACCCTTAGCCGTGGAAGCAGCTTCAGCGGCTTACCGAGAGGGCGTTGGCGTCACTGTTATAGATCCACGGTGGGTGAAGCCACTTCCTGCATCGTTAGTCGCGATGGCTGAGCGGTACACAAGTGTCGTTGTATTAGAAGATGGCATCCGCCATGGTGGAATTGCTAGTTCAATATCAGAGATGTTTCGTGATGCTGGAGTGCATGTTCCACTTCATTCAATCGGCGTTCCTCTAGAGTTCATTGAACATTCAAAGCGTGGAGAGATTCTCAGCGATATCGGAATTACCGCTCAGAATATTGCGCGCAGTGTTGTTGAGTGGAGCAGTAGTTTTAAGGCAGAGATGCAACCCCAAGTGGATGAAAACGTGAACCGCACACAGACTCGCTAATTCCACTGCGATCTAAGTACGGCAGAATTCCACCAAGATGCATAGGCCAGCCTGCTCCCATTAACATACATAAATCAATCTCTGCAGCGGTCGCTACAACGCCCTCATCGAGCATCATGCGCGCCTCTGTTGCTAGCGCAGTGAGTGCGCGAGTACGAACTTGCTCGGGAGTCGACGGTGAATCTCCTTTTGGAATCAGAGCTAGAGCGGCAGGATTTACTGCCACCGAACCATCTTCATTTTTAATGTAGAAATTTCGGACACCCTGATCGACCATTGCTTGCATCGTTGGTGAGATGCGATATCGGGGTCCCAAGTTATCGTGCAACGTTTTGGAGACGTGGAGCCCAACGCCGGGTCCCACCAAATCCAATAATTGAAATGGCGACATAGGAAAACCGATTGAGCTCATGGCACTATCGGCAACTGCGGGCGGCGTGCCCTCATCAACGGCGTCGGTTATTTCGCCCATGAATCGCGTTAAAAGACGGTTAACAACAAAGCCAGGGGAGTCTTTGCAGATAATCATGGTCTTCTTTAACTCTTTGCCAACGGCAATCGCTGTGGCTGTTGTTGCATCATCAGTTGCGCTAGTCCGTGCAACTTCCAGCAAAGGCATAACAGCAACTGGATTGAAGAAGTGGAAACCAACGACACGCTCAGGATGCATCAAACCTTGGCTCATCTTTTCAACCGATAGTGATGAAGTGTTTGTGGCAAGAATACATTCGGGGGAGATGATGGTCTCTAATTTCTTAAAGAGCTCTTGTTTGAGCGAGAGCTCTTCAAATATCGCCTCAATAATGAAATCACAACCGGCAAAGACGTTTTGATCGCTAGAGCCGGAAATTAAAAGTGATAAGCGCCCAGCGGACTCAGGGCTCATGCGCTTTTTTTCAACTAATTTTGCTAACTCACTCTTAACCCAAGCGACACCTTTATCGGCGCGCTCTTGATCAATGTCGGTCATCACAACGGGGCATTTAAGATTTCTCAAAAACAAAAGCGCTAATTGTGACGCCATCAATCCAGCGCCAACAACACCCACCTTGGTGACTTTGCGGGCAAGGGCTGGTTTAGGTGCGCCTTCAACTTTTTTGCGCTTTTTTTGAATGAGATTAAAGGCATAGAGCGAAGCGCGTAGTGGATCACTCATCGTTAAATCGGCAAGAACTTGATCTTCGGCATCAAAGCCAGCGCCTCGAGTATTGCTCTTAGCTGCGGCTATTAGTTCGAGGGCTCTCATTGGGGATGCAATTTCTGCGCCACCGTATTTTTTAAGCGCCGCAGCACGACCTGTTGCAAGTGCACTTTCCCAAGCGGGATCTGCGCTGTAATCCTTACGTTCTACAGTTGTTGCACCATTTAGGACTGAGACGGCAAATGCAATCGAACGTTCAATAAAGTCAGCAGGTTCAAAAACTGCATCAACAACGCCGAGTTTTAGCGCATCTTTTGCTTTCATCATCGTGTTGTTGTTAAGGGCATTGAGCATGATTACTTGTACGGCTCGTTCCGGCCCAATTAATTTAGGGAGAATTGTGGCGCCGCCCCAACCGGGAACTAAACCTAGGAAAACTTCTGGCAGCGCAGTAAAGGCGGTACTTGCTACGGTGCGGTATTTGCAATGCAGGGCAACTTCAAGTCCGCCACCAAGGGCTAAGCCGTTAACAAATGCAAAAGTTGGAATGCCACACTCATCGAACCTGCGAAAAACATCGTGACCCAATTTGCCGATTGCAAGAGATTGGTTACGGTTTTGTATATATGCCAAGGCGGATAAATCTGCACCAGCCGCAAAAATAAAGGGTTTTCCAGTTATAGCGATTGCTGCTGGCTTGCGAGATATCGCTTCTGTAATTGCGGCATTTAGCGATGCAAGAGATGCTGGGCCGAAAGTATTGGGACGGTTATGATCTTGGCCGTTGTCTAGAGTAATCAGGGCCATGGATCCACTGCCACCAAAAGCGGCTAAATCAACATCGCGGACCAGGGCACGTGTTATTACTTCTTCAGGTGCACCCTCTGGCAATTTAATATCTGTAGTCATTTACTTCAGCGCTCCTTTAAAATGTGGGTTTTCCCAAATAACCGTGCCGCCCATTCCAAGACCAATACACATTGTGGTTATCCCGTAACGAACCTCTGGATGGTCTTCGAAACTGCGCGCTAAATTGAGCATTAAGCGCACGCCAGATGAGGCCAATGGATGGCCAACTGCGATAGCACCACCAAATGGATTAACGCGTGCATCGTCATCAGCAATTCCAAAGTGCTCCAGGAAAGCTAAAACTTGCACGGCAAAGGCCTCATTAATTTCAAAGAGGCCGATATCGGCGATAGTTAACCCCGCCTGCTTAAGGGCTTTAATAGTTGCAGGTACGGGTCCATAACCCATGACCTCTGGCTCAACGCCAGCAAAAGCAAAAGTAACTAAACGAGCTTTGATAGTTAAACCAAGTTCAATCGCCTTCTCTTCGCTAGCAAGTAAGGCAGCAGTCGCTCCGTCATTTAATCCAGAAGAGTTTCCCGCAGTAACACGGCCCGCTGGACGAAAAGGAGTCTTAAGTCCGCTGAGACCTTCCAACGTTGTAGCAGGGCGAGGTGGTTCATCGACTGTTGCGATTCCCCAGCCGAGTTCGGCGCTTCGAGCAGCCGTTGGAATTAAGTCGCGTTGAATAAGTCCGCCGGCATATGCTTTGGCGGTTTTTAACTGTGAGTTGAGTGCATACGTATCTGCACGAAGTTTTGTAATAGTTGGGAAGCGATCATGCAAACGTTCAGCCGTTGCACCCATCGCTAATGCATCTTGTTCAACAATTCGTTCAGCTAAGAATCGTGGGTTTGGATCTAAACCTTCACCAATCGGATGGTTACCCATGTGTTCAACACCGCCAGCGATTGCAATGTCGTTAGTTCCAAATGCAATTGCACCTGCAAGGGTTGTTACTGCAGTGAGTGCACCCGCACACCAGCGATCAATGGAATATCCAGGCACGGTATTTGGCAGACCAGATAACAACGCTGCACTACGACCGATGTTCATACCTTGATCGCCAGTCTGTGTGGCAGCGGCAATTGCAACGTCATCGATAGAACTTCGATCAACTAAAGGATTACGATCTAGAAGTCCACGAATTGCACGAACCATGAGGTCATCGGCTCGAGTGCCGGCATATAAACTGCCGGCTTTTCCAAATGGAGTACGAACGGCATCGACTAGAACTACTGAACGTGACATATGAAATCCTTCACTAAGCGGTATGGTGTTATGTTACCCGTCAGTATGAATTTCGGACAGTCGGCACTTAGGCGTTAATAAGGCGCTTTTGCCGGCCCTTGCTCAGATATGGCGCAAGGACGGCGACTAGGTAGGCGGCATAGACACCGAACTGAAGCCATGTGGTGGTTGTATCAAAACCAACGGTTCCAGTGAGAACTGCGCCCGTAACCGAGTCCTTACCGATCACCGAGGTGACATCCCAAGCAATAGCATCGCCACCCGGCACAATTCCTAAGTTCTGGAACTCACGCAGACCGTAGGAGAGAACCCCCGCGGCCACAATTATTAATCCGATTCCGGTGTACTTAAAAAAGACGGCCAAGTTCAAATTGATTGAACTCTTATAGATTGAATATCCCAAAGCTATTGCAATACCAAAGCCCGCGATTAATCCAAAGGCTGAATTAATTGGATGAGCCACGCTTTTAAAGTTCGCATAAACGAATAGTGAAGTCTCTAAACCTTCGCGGACGACAGCTAAAAAGGCTGCCCCAGCAAGGGCGAACGGTCCTGCGAGCACGGCTTGATCTACTTTGCCGCCTAATTCACGACGAAGGTGCCGGGCAGTTTGCTTCATCCAGAAAACCATCCAAGTAACAACGACGACCGCTAAAATCGATGTTGTCCCAGCAAAAATCGTTTCACCTTTAGGCGTCAATTCAGCCGATGTGAAATTTAAGAGTGCGCCTAGACCAAGGCTCAGCGCGACTGCCGCTCCAACGCCGATCCAGATGTATCGCCCAAGATGAGATTTTCCGCTTTTGCTGATGAAGGCGATCAAGATGCCGACGATGAGGGCGGCTTCTAGGCCCTCTCGTAAGGCGATAATGAAGGAGCTAAGCATGTGCAAAATCTAAAGTACGCAGATGAATTACGCAACTCTTTCGTTGCGTAATTCACTCAATCTCAGGCGTGCTTTCGGCCACAGTTTCTAACGCTTCGTCGGGCTCGGCAATAATGAGCGGTTCGCGCTCAAGTAGAGCATCGGCCAAGGCACCTGCGACTAAATCGATCTGCCATGGACGTGCACCGAGGGCCGCTAAGGCGCTACGTACTGCCGATTCATCCCGCGTCTGGGTCGATTGCGCAGGGGGAGACCAGCAGATTCGGCGAATGCTTTCAGGTGAGATTAAGTTCTCAATCGGAATGGCATTGGTAGTTGCAATGACATCGATGAGTGCGCGCGCATGCGATAGAGGTGCAAACTTTTCAGGATATTTATCGCGCCACAATTTAATGGGCGGCAAATTATCGGTATTTGTGCGTACTGGTGGCCATTGAACTTCGGACATAGCAACTGCACGAGCGATTGCAGCGAGCCAGGTTTCGTAGTTTTCTAACCAGCGCGCACGCAGACCGAGGGGTCGTAAGGCCTTTTCAAACTCTTTCTTGGTCGTAGGTGCACTTAAAGAGAGTTCAATGATTGCAGAGTCATTGAGAAGTTTGCCACCCGCAATATCTTGAACTGAGGCGATTGCATCTCGCGTCGTCCAGAGTTCACGGATGATAGCTAATTGATCGCGACGCTTTATTTTGTGCATTCCAGAAGTACGACGCCAAGGATCAATGCGCGGTGGCGGAGGAGGCGCTTTGAGAATGGAAGCGAACTCTTGCTCCGCCCACTGTAACTTTCCAGCCGAATTCAAAATTCCATACATCGCATCACGAAGTTCAACCAAAAGTTCAACATCAAGGGCGGCATACGTTAGCCATTCTTGAGGCAACGGACGTGTCGACCAATCTGCAGCGCTATGTTCTTTTGCAAGTGTTACACCCATTAATGATTCCAAAAGTGGCCCAAGGCCTACGCGAGGTAGACCTGCAATGCGACCACCAAGTTCGGTATCAAAGAGATGCGTGGGGTTAATTCCTAATTCGCGAAGGCAGGGCAGATCTTGAGTACTAGCATGCAAAATAACTTCTCCCGTATTGAGAAGCTCGTTTAATTCGGCAAATAATGCGTGCCCCGGGCCAAAAGGTATTGGATCGATTAAATGCAAACCACCACCATGGCGTTTTATTTGAATCAAGTATGCACGAGCGCTGTAGCGAAAACCTGATGCGCGTTCGGCATCGATGGCAAATGGCCCTGTTCCAGCTTTAAGTTCGGCAATCGCAGATTTAAGTGCAGCCTCAGAGGCGATGACTGGTGGAGTCCCGCCTGAGGGCGTGAGCAATGGGACTGCTTGAGTAGCTTCTTCCATGCAACTAACTATCGAGCCCGTGTAATTGCAGAAACACCTTCAGGGATTTCTTCGAGGCCTGCAACCTCTGATATTAAAGTGCACCAACCCGCGATATGTTTTAAGAGTTCGGTGGGTTCGGCAATGATTGGAGTCCATGATGCGCGAATTTCAATCTCTGATTGGTCGTTACGAGGTGAGAGTTTTCCAAAAGATGCACTCGAGATTCGTGTAACGGTGCCGCTAGGTGCGGCGAAAACGCATCCAGCACTTTCGAGTGAGGATAAGAACCAACCCCAACCCACTTCGGGGAGTAGTGGATCCTCTGCCATGGCAGAGTCAACATCGGAGCGCATAAAAGTCACACACCGAAACTCACCCTCCCAAGTTTCCTGTCCGCCTGGCTCGTGAAGCAAAACAAAGCGGCCAGATGCCAACTCTTCTTCCTCATCGCCGTTTTTACCATTGCTAACATCGGCTGAAAATGCAAAGGCATATGTCGCCAATTTTTGTGGGGCGGGGACTTCCTCGAGAACAACTTCAGCACGTGGAGTAAAGGTGCGGAGTTGATCTATTAATCGTGCAAAAGCGCCGGCGACCATACCCGTAGCGTAATAATTGAAATGGAAATTCTCGGGAGGCGGGGCGGTAGCCTTGCACGCATGGTATCCCTCATAGCACTCATTTCTAGTGCGTTATGGGGGAGCGCTGACTTTGAGGGTGGGCGATTGAGTAAGAAGCATCGACCGATTGCCGTTCTAGGTTTCTCTCAAGTTGTTGGACTCATGTTTGGAATTTGCGTAATCGCTATTACTAGCGGCTGGCATGCACCAACATTGAGTACACATGGTTATTTTATTTCGGGAATTGGCGCCGGACTTTTTGGTTACTTGGGTCTGATGTGTTTGTATACGGGCCTGGCATCGGGAAGCATGGGAGTTGTCTCACCGATCAGTGCAATGAGTGCGGTAGTCCCACTCGGTTATTCATTACTGCATGGCGCCTCGCTCTCGCTCATAACATCTATCGGCATCGTTCTGGCACTCACCGGCATTTTTTGCGCCAGCGGTCCGGAGTTTTCTAATGGCCTGCCTTTTCGCCCACTCTTGTTGGCTTTATGTGCGGCTTGTAGTTTTGGCGCAGCGCTGACTTTTATCTCGATTGGTTCGAAGTCCAATCCACTCATGACTATGGTGACCATGCGTGCAGCGACTTTTATCGTAACGATCGCAATAGCAATTCGTGCTAGAAGCATCGGTGGCTTTGAAAGAAAAGAGTATTCCGGCTTAATCTTTATGGGAGTAGCAGATTTTTCGGCAAATCTATTATTAGGTATCGCTTGCGCTAGAGGATCAGTTCCGGTTGCGATGGTTCTTGGTTCGATGTATCCAATCGCTACTGCGGTATTAGCTTTTAAGCTCCTACATGAA
>CAILBF010000116.1 GCA_903832395.1 uncultured Actinomycetes bacterium
GAATCAAAATTGCTAAGGTATTGTCAATACTTCCATCGTTAACGACCAAAATTTCATGATTTATTTGAGAAAAATTAAGAATCTCTCGAATACGCTTAATAGTCTCTGAAATCACAAGCTCCTCATTGAACACAGGAATTACTACAGACAAAAATCCACTTTCATATGAATTCGCCGACTTTAAACCTTGTTTCATGCCTATAATCTAGGGGTGGACGATAGCGAAATACAGCAACTAGATGAGCTCGAGTCGTCTCATTTTTGGTACCGAGCTCGAAAACTGCAACTTTCCCGCTGGTTTTCAGAACGCGAGACAAACCTTCAGGTACTAGATCTAGGTTCAGCTACTGGTGGAAACACGCAGTACATTTCGTCGATGGGTCACGACGTCACTAGTGTCGAGTATTCTGACGTTGGTGTGCGGATACAGAAGGATAAGGGAATTCCCGTCGTTCAAGCAGATGCTAGGGACTTGCCTTTTTCGGAATCAAGTTTCGACATTGTTATTTGTCTCGATGTGCTAGAACATATAATTGAGGACTATTTGGTCGCATCAGAAATCTGTAGGGTACTAAAACCTGGAGGAAGGTTTTTGATTTCCGTCCCAGAAGACCCAAAACTTTGGTCTGGACACGATATAGCCGTAAGCCACGTTAGACGATATTCAAAGGCGACACTTTTGACGCTTATAAAAACCAGCGGGCTGAGAAATCAAAATATTTGGAGCACTCTAGTAATCCTTCGTCCAGCAATTATGATCTATAGAAGGCAATCAAAAGGAAGTAGTCTCGAAAACATGAATCCAATATCAAATTTACTTCTGTTTCTGATTTGCAAGGCAGAAGTCTCGCTACCAAAGAGCCGGATGAAGGGTGTCACTCTTTGGATTGATGGGCGTAAGTAGATTGATAGTCCCATTTCCGATGTGTAGTGCAGAAATAACTTCGATGAATCTAACTTTAATTGCATCAGATTGCTATTGATTCAAGTTAGTGCACCAATGGGTCACTTCTTAATTTGAATGCGCACCAGGCTATACAAATTAAAGTTCCATGAGAAAAATCTGATGGGAAACCTCCTAATTTGTAATTCGTCATGAATGAAAATCCCTCGAATTAATGAGAGTATTCCTAAATAGTGATTGCGATGCTCTAGTGCCCATAAATGTTTTACTTCCACCCAAGTTAAGCCCATATTTCTTTTTTGCTTAAAGTGGGAAGTCCAATGCCTGATCCATCGATAGAGCATACCCGGGTCGCACGGAACGTAAAAATCAATCGTTGCTCCAGATTTTGCAACCCTACGAATCTCCGCTAATGCCATTTCTAAATTAGGAATGTGATGGAGGACGCACGTAACTAAGACCCGATCAAAATGGTCATCCTTCAGAGGCATACTTGTTGCATCCGCAAGAATAAATGTAATTCGTGATTCTCTTGGATCTGATTTCACTCTTTGTAATCCGACAATATTTTCTGAGATATCCAATAACGAATACTTATCAAAACCATGCCTTACAAACTTTAGATGTTCTCCTGTACCACCCCCAATTTCGAGGACACTTGAATAAAACTGACTAGATTTATTCTTTCTCTCTAGTTTTTTATGATAGCCGTTGGTAAAAACCCCAAGCAGACCTTTATAGTGCACATTCCAATAGTGCTTCTCATAATATTCGGAATATAATTCAGACATTTGTCTCCTTGAAAACTCAGCTTCTCGATAAAGACTACTCAATCCAACCTCACAACACCACTAGGCGTCATCAAGTGCACCGCAACAATCCCAGACTCACCCTCATTTGTTGACGGGTCTATGAACTCAAGATCTGTGCCATTTAATCCAGCAAGGATCTCAGTCTTAAACCATGAGTCTGATAGTTGATCAGAGTCCGCAATCGTAATCTTCTCAATAGCAGCAACTGCTTTGCCATCTTGTGATGGGTGGTCAGCGGTTAACCATTGAATGAAGAATGGAAGCTCGCGAGAATCAGCAATTTCATTAACTCCGATTTGCTTCCACTTAAGATCGCTTCCATCTGGACGTGTGCGATGACCTTCGATTGCACTGCGACCAAACTTCTCTTCAACCTGTGAAATATCTTCAGTTGCAAAAACCCAAGTAAGCCAGCCGCCACCTTCTTGTGCTTTATGTCCAGGATTGTCTTAGGGGCTACTGTGTTTGACGTAGAGCCACTATCCATCGGCGTGACCAGGTTTCCATGCCTAATCCATATTTTGATGACTTAACATGA
>CAILBF010000117.1 GCA_903832395.1 uncultured Actinomycetes bacterium
GGATTTGCACGCGCGGGTCGAAATGGTGGATTCGGTGGTGCATCTGCATCTCCAACTGGTGGCGGCGCTGCTGCATTTGCTGGTGGCGGATTTGGTGGCGGGCGTGGAACTCCTGGAGTTGTTGCATCTGTTAAAGGAAAAAGCGTCACAGTAACTTTAGATACTGATCCCACAACACCGTTGAAAGCTGGCGATAGCGTTTCAGTTCGCAACTCTGGCGGCGGACAAGCACCTGCTGGTGTAGCGCCACAAACTCCGGGTGCCTCAGTTCCGTCGGGCGCACCACAAGCAGGAAATGGTGCAGGGCGCGGTGGCGGTGTTGGCGGTGTTGGCGGAATTGCAAGTAATCCAGCGTTTGTTGCATGCCTGAAAAAAGAAGGCGTAACAATTGCAGCCGGTCAAGGTTTTGATCGCACAGATCCAAAAGTTGCTGCAGCATTGCAAACTTGTTTTGCATCAGTTGGCGGGGGATTCGGTGGTGGTACACGCCCACCTGGAGGACCAGCGCCTGCTGCGAGTGCAACGCCTTAATTAATTAGTAGAGTTCCCCCCATGGCAATCATCACAACGGGGGGATTCTCAAGTGAGCAGTTATTGCTCGAAGAATCGGTACTCATCTTCCCAAGCTTTGGTTTGCCAGAAGCAGTAGAACTTGGCGAAATCGCAATGGATATGGCACTTGATCGCGCACTACCCATCACAGTTGAAGTTCAAATGGGTGGATGGACCGTTTTTCATGTCTCACTTCCAGGTGCTACCGAAAAACATGATTCATGGATTGAGCGCAAAGCTCGCGTAGTTCTTGCAACCGAACATTCCACTATGTATGAAAGAGTGAAGGCTGAAGAAGAAGGCATTGATTGGTATACGCATTACAACCGACCGGAAGAGACGCACGCAATTCATGGCGGGGCAATTCCGATTCGCGTTTCTGGTGCTGGACTTCAAGGAATATTGCTTATAAGTGGTTTACCGCAAGTAGAAGATCATCTTCTGGGCATAGAGATTATGACTGAATTTCTTGCTCGTAAAGGTGAAACTGAGTGACCAAGATTTGGACCGCAGGTGAAGTTCTTATTGATTTGATTCCGCGCTCTCGGGGAAATGGCGCCGATATAGTTCGCGATCTTGTTGTGGGTGGCGGACCTGCAAATACAGCAAAAGCTCTTGCTCGACTGGGGTTTGATTCATATTTTCTTTGCGGACTTTCAAGTGATGCGTACGGTGATCAACAGCGCGCCGAATTTATTGCCGATGGAGTAAAACTTGATTGGGCTCCTACTCTTGCTGGACCCTCGGCTACAGCGCAGGTAACTTTGGATGAAAATGGTGGCGCTTCATACAAATTTGCTTTTGAAGGAACTGCAACGTTCTCGCCAGATAATTCGTGGCTTCCAGATCCAACTGATCCGCCCGCGGTATTACACGTGGGGACTCTTGGAACTTTGATTGAACCCAGTGCCAGTATTCTTTATTCTTGGGCACAAAAAGTAGATGCTCCTATTGTTTATGATCCCAATATCCGTTCTTCGGTTGAAGCTAACCGCGATAAGTATTTGGCAAACGTTATTAAATGGGCGGCACTTGCTCGCGTTATAAAATTATCTGATGATGATGCAAAGTGGTTGTTTCCTGAAAAATCCAAAGAAGAGGTAGCTAAAACTTTTCTTGCAATGGGTGTACAGCTTGTTGTTGTCACGCTTGGAGCAGAAGGCATCATTGGATTTACTTCTCGCGGCTCTGTTCGCGTCCCTGGGGTGAAAGTTGATGTAGTCGATACAGTTGGCGCAGGTGACACGGTCGGAGCAATTGTTGTGGAAGCAATTGTTAGTTATGGAATTGATAATTTGCACGATGAATTACTAGAGAAAACGCTGATTCGCGCAGCGCAGGCCGCGGCAATTACTTGTAGCCGAGCAGGCGCTAAACCCCCAACGAAAGCAGAGCTGGACGAATGCTAAATATTGACGGACAAGAGATTTCAATCGCCATTGATTTAGACCAAGGCGGGCGCTTGGTTTCTTTGCAATGGCGCGATCTTGAATTTGTTTTGCCACATCGCGGGACAGTTGTTAATTGGGGTTGGTATGCGATGGCTCCTTGGGCTGGGCGTATTGCTGATGGAATCTTGATTGATAAAAAAGGCGGCGAACATATTTTGCCCACCAACGTCATGCCACCTCACGCCATTCACGGACTTGGATTAATGGGATCGTGGGCTGAAACAGGCAAGGGACGTGCGCGACTAGAACTTCCTGCGCCATATGAAGGCGCCTATGTTGATCAACACTTTGAGATTCTCGATGATGCGGTTCGTTGGACTTTGGAATATGAACCTAATGGTTGTGACCTTCCAGCATGGATAGGAATGCATCCATGGTTTCCTCGCGAACTTGGTCGCGGCGGGGATGCGGAATTGAATTTCAGTGCGGGCAAAATGTTCTTGCGTGATGAAGATGGAATTCCCACAGGCGAATTGATCACTCCACTGAGTGAGAATTGGGATGATTGTTTTACCGACATCCGTGGTGTTCCTGAAATTGTCTGGCCTGGGGCTGCGCGAGTATCGATAGAAAGTGATGCGCAATATTGGGTTGTCTACAACGAGGACACCGATGGGATAGCAATCGAACCTCAAACTGCGCCGCCTGATGCACTCACACACGGCTCAGGCTTGACAGCAACAGCCCCAACAACAATCGCTACACCTACTGCACAGGCAGTAACTCCGATTGTGGTTCTTTCCTAATCATGGAACTAGAC
>CAILBF010000118.1 GCA_903832395.1 uncultured Actinomycetes bacterium
CAGATCCTTAAATGGAGATTGCATTAACCAAGAGTTTCGCCAGCTGCCTCTTCTCGCGCTGCGGCGTAATCATGTGAAGTGCGCAGTGGAGTCTCACGTAACATAAGTGCCAGCAAGAAACCAATTGCCGTTACTGGAGCTGCAGCATAAAAGACAATATGGAATGAAGAGACGAAAGCTTCGAGCGCAGTGTGCTTAATAACTGGCGGCATCGTATTGAGCACCGCCGTACTATTCGTGATTCCCTTTAATTTACTTGCATCAAAACCATCAACTGCCGATGGATTCTTAGCTGCAAGATCGGCGAAGTTGGCTGTTAAGTAGTAAGCAACACGGTTAGTTAAAATACTTCCGAAAATCGCGGTACCGAAAACCGAACCTAATGAACGGAAGAAAGTATTGCTACTGGTTGCGACTCCCATATCCTTAAAGTCAACGGCGTTTTGAAGGGCAATAACGATAGTCTGCATGGACAAGCCAAGGCCTGCGCCAACCATGATTGCATAGATTGATATCTGCCAATAAGGCGTATCAATCTGCAATCTAGTCATAAGCAAGACTCCAGCGGTCATAATCGCGGTGCCCATAATTGGATAGCGCTTGTAATGACCATGTTTTGAAATCATTTTGCCTGAGAAAATTGAGGTTGTAACGATTCCGAGCATTAATGGAATCAATTTAAGGCCAGCTGAAGTGGCCGAGTAACCCTTAACTACCTGGAAATAAAGCGGCAACATAACGATTGCGCCGAACATTCCAGCACCAATGACTGCGCCTAGAGCTGAGGTCAGCGAGAAAGTGTGGTTTTTAAATAGATAGAGCGGCAAGATCGGTTCCTTGGCGCGCTTTTCCCACATGAGGAAAACCACGGCAAGCACTATTCCGGCTACTAAGTAAGTAACGGTGCGGCTGTCGCCCCAACCATATTGTGGGCCGTAAATCGAAACTGATAGCAGAACTAAACAGACTGAAAGAACCATCAAAATGGCACCAACATAGTCAATCGAGTGGGCACGCTTTACTTTTGGAATATGCAGAACTGCGGAGGTAATAATGAGTGAGGCGATACCAATTGGTAAGTTAATGTAGAAAATCCAACGCCAACCTGTAACTCCCAAGATTTTATGGTGATCTGAAAAGAAACCACCGAGCAAAGGCCCAGCAACAGAGGACAGACCCCACACGGCGCCGAAATAACCTTGGTACTTGCCGCGATCGCGCGGAGGAACAATGTCACCGATGATAACGAAAGTAAGTGCCATCAAACCGCCGGCACCTAAACCTTGAAGCGCGCGTGTAGCGATGAGCTGGGTCATGTTTTGTGATGCGCCAGCGAGGAATGAGCCAAGCAAGAAAGTAACGATTGCAAATTGGAAGACTGGGCGACGGCCATAGATATCTGAAATCTTTCCGTACAACGGTGTTGAAGCCGTTGAGGTAAGAAGATAGGCAGTGACAACCCATGTGTAGTGGTTTAACCCATTGAAATCTTCAACGATACTTTTAAGTGCAGTTGAAACAATTGTTTGATCAAGTGCGGCCAAAAGCATTCCCGTCATGAGGCCGCCGAGAATGATCATAATCTCGCGGTGGGTGTGGGCTTTGGCTGATGCGTTAAGAGGTGCTTTATTAGACATGTGGGTAAGGTTACCGTGTGAAGACAGTAAGCGCAGAAGACCTAGTTAAGACCTATGACAAAGGCGCAGTGAGAGCGCTAGATGGCTTATCTCTAGATGTGGCTGAAGGCACAGTATTGAGCGTTTTAGGCCCCAATGGCGCAGGTAAAACCACAGTTGTACGAATTCTTGCAACGCTATTAAAGCCCGACTCAGGTAACGCACATGTAGCAGGAATAGATGTGATTAAACATCCCGACAAAGTGCGCGAAGTTATTGGTCTTTCGGGTCAGTATGCCGCAGTAGACGAAACGTTAACTGGTTGGGATAACTTAGTGATGTTTGGGCGTTTGTATCATTTGGGAAAACAAGAATCGATTAATCGCGCAAATGAACTACTAGAGCGATTTTCATTAACCGAAAGTGCTCGACGTCCAATTAAAACTTATTCAGGTGGAATGCGCCGCCGATTAGATTTAGCTGCATCTCTAATTGTTCAACCTAAAGTTCTATTCCTTGATGAGCCAACAACGGGCCTTGATCCAAGAGGCCGTATGGAAATGTGGGGAGTCATAGAAGAGTTAGTCAAAGGTGGAGTAACTCTTTTACTAACTACGCAGTACTTAGAAGAGGCCGATCAACTCGCCGATGAGATTGCAGTTATTGATCATGGCAAAGTGATTGCCCGGGGAACGTCGGATGCGCTAAAAAATCAAGTTGGTGGAGAGCGTTTAGAAGTAACCGTTGAGGCTCACCACATTGCACAAACGACCGCAATCATAGAAAAAGTCAGTGGTCAGTTGGCTTTGGTTGATTCAGGGCTGCGAAAAATTAGTGCTCCGGTTTCAACTGGTGCGATGGCACTCATGGATGTGTTGCGCGCCCTGGATGCTGCGGCGATTCACCCCTTGGATGTCGGCATAAAACGCCCCTCTTTAGATGATGTTTTTATGGCGTTGACCGGCCACATTGCCGAAGAGGTGGTCAGCCCATGAGACGCGCGATTATGGATTCGCTCATAATTACAAAGCGCCAACTTTTGCAGTTGTCCCGGGTACCCGAAGTTCTTATTTTTTCAACTATTCAGCCCGTGATGTTTGTTCTCTTATTTCGCTTTGTTTTCGGGGGTTCAATTGCCACTGGTCAGCCAGGCGGATACATCCAATTATTAATGCCAGGAATCTTTGTTCAAACCGTGGCTTTTACGCTTGCGGCAACGGCTTCAGGTTTAGCCGAGGATATGAAAAAGGGCCTTATAGATCGCTTTCGCTCCCTGCCTATCGCACGATCGGCACTCGTCGTTGGTCGCACCCTTGGAGATTCACTTCTAAATATTTTGGTTCTTGTCGTTATGGCAGCAGCGGGCTTTGCCGTTGGTTGGCGCCCAACCTCTAGCATCCTAAATATTCTCGCCGCTTTTCTATTTCTTTTGATGTTTGGTTATGCACTCTCGTGGACTGGTATCTACGCCGGCCTTGCCGTTAAAGATGCTCGTACTGTTCAAAATGTTTCTTTCCTAATTACCTTTCCGATGACATTTTTATCTAATGCCTTTGCTCCAACAACCGGGATGCCAAAGGCGCTGCAATATGTAGCCGAGTGGAACCCGGTCTCATCTATGGTTGCGGCCTGTCGCCAGTTATTTGGGTTGAAAAATCAATTTGGCGCAACGGCTAACTCTTTTCCAAGCCAGCACCCACTGGAGACATCACTCATATATATGGTGTTGATTATGGTGATTTTTGTACCACTAAGCGTTAGAAAATATAAAAACTCTTCTAACTAAACGTAAAACTCAGCCGCCTTAATAACTACGGTAATTTCTCGGCCGTTAGGTGCGGTGTACGTAACTGTTGCACCAATTTCAGCCTCCATGACGGCGGCACCTAATGGGGATTTTTCACTATAAACATCTAAATCGCCAGAGGCGATTTCACGTGAACCTAAAAGGAATTTCATTTCATCGCCAGCGATTTCAGCAGTTACAACCATTCCAGCGCCAACTTTTCCATCGGCACTTGGTGGAGGTGTTCCAATGTGGGCATTTTCTAACATCTGCTTTAACTGACGGATGCGCGCTTCCATCTTGCCCTGCTCATCGCGCGCTGCATGGTAACCACCGTTTTCCTTGAGGTCACCCTCAGCACGTGCAGCTTCGATTTTGGCCGTTATCTCTTTTCGGCCCGGACCTTCAAGGTTGGTTAATTCGGCGCGCAAACGGTCGGCAGCTTCCTGCGTGAACCACGTCTGTGAGCTCATAAGGGGCAAAGGTACTAGGTGATTACTTAAGACGACAACCTATTACGTCGGCATTAACTGCAGGTCCCCGTGATTGCACGCTAGTCGTGCGCTCTAAATTGGCCAAACCAGGGGCGATCTCATCATCAATCTGACCGACAACGTTTTTATTGAAATCGCGCGCGATTAGCGTGCAGATAACTGCCTTATTTTTATCGTGGCGCTGGACCCAATAGCGCACTGAAATCTCGCGCTTGGAGGTAATTGAGTATGAGATGAGCGAGTACCTGATGGGCGGATTCGAGTGATGTAGACCTGCCCACATGAGCCATGCGATTCCAGTAATTGCACAAAAAATCGCTGGCCCCATCCATCGCTTTCCATGACGAATGCCATATCGATCATCGTATGAGAATTCTGAGGGCATGGGATGATTATGGCATGCAAAAAAATATCGAGATGGGCCCTGCTGGCTCGCTCACCATAGCAATATTGATTATCGCCGTAGTTTTCTTGATGCGCAGTTTTTATAAGCGCTTTATGGGCGTAGATCGAAGTGATGACGCAAACGACAAGTAGCACTCTCGCCTCTCGCATCGGCGCCGGCATTGCTGTTGTTGTAGTTGCGGTAACTTTTTTTTCACTTGGAATTTGGCAGTTAGATCGAGCGGCCGCACTTAAAGCAAGTCTGGTCACTGCAACCACAGTGAATCCAACGATTGTGCCATTAGAGTCAATTGCCACGGCAAACTCAACCCTTAATCCGCAAGCTATAAATCGAATGGTCAGTGTTTCGGGTCGCTACGTTGCAGATTTTAAAGCCCCAGGCCAAACCGATGGCGCTGGTGCGACTAATGATTGGGAAGTTGGACTACTTCAGGTCGGGTCCAACGAAGGCATCCTGGTGGTTCGAGGTCTGTGGTCAGAGCGCCAACTTAACTCAGGAGTTCAAGCATCAACATTGGTCAGTGTGAATGGTCAATTGTGTGCCCATCAAGATAGCGACCATGCCAATAATTCCACGGGCATTATTTCGCGTCTTGATAGCGCAGTCATTGTGGGTTCAACGAATTTAGATTTATTCGATGGCTACATTCTGGCAACGAGTGAAAAAGAGGGCGGCATCGACCTAGCCAGGGTCAGACTAAACCCAGAAAAGCTCGTATCTAGAATCCCAGGCTTTTACTGGCAACACCTCTCGTACGTTGTAATTTGGTGGCTGATGGCCGGGGTGGTGCTTTACCTTCCCTTTTATCGCCGTAAGGTAGACCTATGAAATCTGTAATCCTTCGTTTTCGAGTAATGGCCATCGTTTCCGGCATCATGTCACTACTTCTTTGGTTCGTTTACATGCCAGTTAAATATATTTTTCACAACGAGAGCTTGCACAGCAAGATTATCTGGATTCCAATGGTCCATGGCTACCTATATCCAATTTATATATTGACTGCGATTCACTTCGCTACCAAAGCTAGATGGCCAATTATGAAAATGCTTGGTTTGATGTTGGCCGGCACCCTTCCCGTTGCATCACTGTTAGCTGAGCGCCGAGTTGTACGCCGCTATTCGTAAATTAATAAAGTCACTTCTCTACCCACTCTATGAGTGGCGATTAGTTCGGTCATTAGATTTTTCAAAGACCCCCCATCATGTCGGCGTTATTCTCGATGGAAATCGGCGTTGGGCTAAAGCGAATCCCAGCAAAGGCGATCCCAATGGACATAAAGCTGGGGCTAGCAAGATTATTGAATTCCTGGGTTGGTGCGATGAGGCTGAAGTCCGCGTTGTCACACTGTGGTTGCTCTCGACCGATAATTTCAAACGCAGCGCCGCTGAGATAGAAGAGTTACTGCAGATTATTGGTGACACTGTTGATGAACTTGCTGCAACTGGCCGCTGGAATATTAAAGCCGTTGGCGCTTTGGACCTATTACCTGAGTGGCTGAGTCAAAAACTCACCAGTCTTAAACCGATTCGCAAAGATGGGGTAGAAGTCAATGTCGCGATTAGTTATGGAGGCCGTCGCGAAATCGTGGATGCCGTTAAGTGCTACCTAAGCGATGAAGAAAAACTGGGCCACTCACTTGAGGTGGCAAAGGAAAACTTATCGGGAGATGATATTTCGAAGTTCCTATATACGGCAGGTCAACCAGATCCAGAACTCTTAATCCGAACATCGGGCGAACAACGCCTCGGCGGATTTATGTTGTGGCAAAGTGCTTCTTCTGAGTTCTACTTCTGTGAGGCATACTGGCCCGATTTTCGTCGAGTCGATTTTTTGCGTGCTCTGCGAGCATATTCACTTCGCCAAAAGCGATTTGGTTCGTAAATATTTCTTTAAGATTTAACAATTCATACGCGCGTGTCGCACACGTCTTCGGCCCAATTAGTTCTACATTTTTCGTATCCGAAGCGGTTCCCAACTAGTACAACTTAAATCGAGGAGCTCAGCCATTGGCTTCTAAAAGTCAAAGCGGTAAGAAGACCTTTGTTTTAGATACCAGTGTTTTGCTGGCAGATCCTGGCGCGCTCCATAAGTTTGCCGAGCATGAAGTCATTATCCCAATCGCAGTTATTGGCGAATTAGAAACTAAACGCGATCACCCCGAACTTGGATACTTTGCTCGAGCCGCTCTTCGCGCCCTCGATGATTTAAGAGTCACCCATGGTCGATTGGATAAAGCTCTTGTCGTTACCCCAGAGGGTGGAACGCTTTCGGTAGAGCTCAATCACACTGATCTTTCGACGCTGCCCCAGGGCTTTTTGCGCGATGGCACCAATGATTCGCGGATTTTGGCAATTGCCAAAAACCTGATGGGCGATGGCAAGCAAGTCGTCTTAGTAACTAAGGATTTGCCACTTCGCGTTAAGGCATCATCGGTCGGAGTTGAGGCCCAAGAGTATTTAGCCGAACTTGTCTCTAATAGTGGCTGGACTGGAATCGTTGAACTTAGCGTTGCCTCCAATGTCATCGACGATCTATACACCTCTGATCGCGCCGATCATGAAGCCGCCCACGAACTTCCAGTTCATACCGGGGTTGTTTTGCACTCCGACAGAGGAAGCGCTCTGGCTCGAGTGACAATTGATAAGCAGCTGCAGTTAGTTCGAGGCGATCGAAGCGCATTTGGTCTGCATGGCCGAAGCGCCGAACAACGAGTTGCTCTCGATCTACTCCTTGATGATTCGATTGGAATCGTCTCACTCGGTGGAAGAGCCGGAACTGGAAAATCAGCGCTGGCTCTATGTGCCGGCCTTGAAGCTGTAATGGAAAAACGTATTCATAAAAAGGTTCTTATCTTTCGCCCGCTCTATCCAGTCGGCGGGCAAGAGCTTGGCTACCTTCCTGGTAGCGAGGGCGAGAAGATGTCGCCGTGGGCACAGGCCGTCTTTGACACGTTGGGCGCACTCGTGAGTCAGGCAGTCATCGATGAGATCGTCGACCGTGGCTTAATCGAAGTTTTACCGCTGACCCATATCCGTGGTCGCTCACTTCACGACTCATTTGTCATAGTCGATGAGGCCCAGTCGCTAGAGCGGGGAGTTCTCTTAACCGTTCTCTCGCGTATTGGTCAAGGCTCTCGCGTCATTTTGACTCACGACGTAGCACAGCGCGATAACTTGCGAGTCGGTCGCCATGACGGAGTCGTTGCCGTCGTTGAAACACTCAAAGGTCATCCACTCTTTGCCCATGTCACGCTGACACGATCAGAGCGCTCGCCAATCGCCGCCCTTGTGACCGAAATGCTCGAGGGCCCCTTTCCTGGATAGGGCCTAAAATGGGCCAGAATCAATCTCACAGTCACATTTGGGGCATTTCGGACATCCCCCTTACTGACCTGCGGTTTTACCCATCCACAGCCTCACACTTACCTGTGAATTTCCGACTCAGGCGGCTTTTGATTTGCCGACACACCCCATACAGGGCACCCTAAAGCCATTCCCCGTTAGTTAATGAAGCCTCATTTGAGGCTGATTGCTTGCGGGCGCTAAGGGGTTAGTGGAAGGGGTCAGATGAAACTACGTAATAAGTATGTCGCCATCTGGGGCGTCATCGCCTCATTGCTCTTCCTGACCTCGGCTCTGCCAACTGCCTACGGTCTAGATTTTCCAATGTCGACGCACATCGATGTGGATCCAACCGCTAGCTCTTTGCCAGCACCAGATGCCCCACCTCTGACGGCAGCAGCTCTCTATGGCTCTATCGATCTTGCGGCAACGCCACTCGGTTCAGTTTTATCGAGTGACATTGCTCTTGTCTCGTCTTTGAGTCGCCAGGTAGAAATGGCCCGAACCATCGTTGGTGCCAAAATCGTTGCCAAGACAATTCTGGCCCAAGAGTATGGAATGAACAGTTCCCAGTTCTCATGCCTTAATAATCTTTGGACGACGGAAAGCCATTGGAACTACAAGGCGCATAATTACCGTTCCGGTGCCCATGGAATTGCACAAGCGCTACCGGCCGAGAAGATGAACGTTATTGCAGATGACTGGCGCACGAATCCAGTTACTCAGATTCGCTGGGGACTTCGCTACATCACAGCTAGGTACAACACTCCATGTGGTGCTTGGTCACACTTTAAACGCGCTCGATACTACTAATCGCCCTTTAAGGTTTTGGGCCGATCGATAACGGCGTGCCAGAAGTAGGGGCAAAAAAGTCATTGCCCTTGTCATCGACAACGATAAAGGCTGGGAAATCTACGACCTCAATTTTATAAACAGCCTCCATACCTAACTCTTCAAAATCTAAGACCTCGACTTTTTTGATGCAATCTTGAGCTAGACGTGCTGCGGGTCCTCCAATGGAGCCTAAATAAAATCCGCCATGGGTTTTACAGGCATCGGTCACGGCCTTTGAGCGATTACCCTTTGCCAACATGACAAGGGATCCACCTTTGGATTGAAAGTATTCAACGTATGAATCCATGCGACCTGCAGTCGTTGGGCCAAATGAGCCAGAGGCATAACCGACTGGAGTCTTGGCGGGACCGGCGTAATACACGGCGTGCTTTTTTAAATATTCAGGCATTGGCGCGCCAGCATCCATCGCCGCTTTAATTTTGGCATGAGCTAAATCGCGTGCAACAACTAATGTGCCGGTAAGTGAGAGTCGCGTCTTAACTGGGTACTTGGAAAGCTCGGCCTGAATTACATCCATCGGTTGATTCAGATCAATTTCAACAACGGCATCATCGAGATGCTCATCAGTAGTCTCGGGGAGGAAATGGGCGGGATCGCGCTCTAACTCCTCAAGGAATATGCCATCTCTAGTGATCTTGGCCTTGGCTTGGCGATCGGCCGAACATGAGACGGCAATCGCAATCGGAAGCGATGCGCCATGGCGAGGAAGTCGAACAACACGAACATCGTGACAAAAGTATTTGCCGCCGAACTGGGCGCCAATGCCAAGTTTTTGGGTGAGTTCAAGAACTTGCTTTTCAAGCTCTAAGTCACGGAAGCCGTGGCCAGTGGCGGCATCGCCGCTAGTTGGAAGTGAATCCAAATACTTAGTGCTGGCAAGTTTGGCGGTCTTAACCGTGTGCTCGGCACTCGTTCCACCAATGACAATTGCCAAGTGGTACGGAGGACACGCGGCAGTACCAATGGAACGAAGCTTTTCATCCAACCAACTCATAAATGAGGTGGGATTTAAAATCGCTTTCGTCTCTTGATATAAAAATGATTTATTTGCACTTCCCCCGCCTTTGGCGATGAATAAGAAGTTGTACTCATTAGGGTGGTCACTATCTGCAAAAATCTCAATTTGGGCGGGCAGGTTATTACCTGTGTTTTTCTCCTCCCACGTTGAAATGGGAGCCATCTGTGAGTAGCGCAGATTCAATGACGTGTAGGCATCGTAGATTCCCTGAGAAATCGCGACCTCATCTTTAGCGCTCGTCAAAACAAACTGGCCCTTTTTCGCCATCACTAAAGCAGTCCCGGTGTCCTGGCACATCGGCAGAACTCCGCCGGCAGAGATATTGGCATTTTTTAAGAGATCGGTTGCAACGAAGCGATCATTGGGTGAAGCTTCGGGATCCTCAATGATGTTAGCGAGTTGTTGCAGATGGGTTGGCCGCAAATAGTGAGAGATATCGTGAATAGCTTCAGCGGTTAATTTCTCAATGGCAATAGGTTCAACCTGAACAAACTCTTTATCGCCAAGTTTTATGACACTGACACCCTCGGTACCTACAAGGCGATACTTTGTATCATCTTCACCAAGAGGTAAAAGCTCAGAGTATGAAAAGTTTGGCATGTGATCTACGGCTTCGCCGCATCTAACTTCTTTTTCGCGCCATCAAGCCACTCTTGGCAAATCTTTGCTAACTCTTCGCCGCGCTCCCAGAGCTTTAAAGACTCCTCAAGGCTGGC
>CAILBF010000119.1 GCA_903832395.1 uncultured Actinomycetes bacterium
AGGATTACTTTGAACTTCTTAAGGATCGTGCTTGGGCAAAAGGAATTATTGGTTTGCTTGCGAAAATTATCGCTCGGGCTGCCACAAAAGTTGCAAGTATCGCAGATTTGACCACCGTAGCCGATGTGCAAGTTCCACCCTTTAATGCTCATCGACGTTTAGTTGTTCGAAATTTTCCAGACTTTACTCTGCTGACTCCAAGTGGTGAGCTCTCGAGCGAACCACGCGCAATCTATATAGGTGATGTCAGAACTTCCCGTGGAATAAAAACGATTCTTGAAGTTGCCGAACTTTCACCGGAATGGCGATTTGATATTGTAGGAAATGTTTCTGCCAATGATTCAGAATTTATCAACTCTTGGAAATCTACAAGTCCGGCTAGTTCTCACGTAACTTTCCATGGCCGGCTAACACCGGAACAATCGTGGAAGTTTGCCAAAGGTGCTTGGGTCGGTTTTTCATTATTGGAATCAACACCTGCATTTAGTGCTGCAGTGCCCAGCAAGCTTTATGAATATATGGCCAGTGGTCTTGCAACAATTTCGACACCGCTCCCCCGTTGTGTTGAGTTAATTGAAAAAAGCAAGGGCGGAGTGATTGCTGCGGATTCAATAAGTGTTGCGCGAACTTTAAATATGTGGGCAACTGATCCAACGCCATTAATTCATATGCGTGCGAGCGCAGTTGCCTGGGTCACAGCCAACCTCAATGCCGATGCCGAATATGGAGCCTTCGTCAGCGCAATTCAAGCCCTCGTTCCTAGTTCACGGTAGGCTCGCACAATGGCCACAACAATTGCCGCAACTGCAGATGTAGATCCAAGTGCAACTATCGGCGATGGGTCGAAGATTTGGCATTTAGCTCAAGTTCGAGATGGCGTTGTCATTGGAGAAAACTGCATCGTTTCTAGAGGTGCATATATTGGATCTGGCGTAACAATTGGCAATAACTGCAAGATTCAGAACTTTGCACTTGTCTATGAGCCAGCGGTTTTGGGTAATGGAGTTTTCATCGGCCCAGCCGTTGTACTAACAAATGATCAATATCCACGGGCAGTAAATCCCGATATGACATTAAAGAACGGCTCCGACTGGGAAGCCGTTGGCGTAAGTATTGGCGATGGCGCCAGTATTGGTGCCCAATCTGTATGCATCGCCCCGCTAAAAATCGGCACCTGGGCACTGGTCGCTGCAGGCTCGGTTGTTACTAAAGATGTCCCGGATTTTGCTCTAGTTGCTGGAAACCCTGCAAAAAGAATTCGTTGGGTGGGTCGCGCAGGGGTCCCGCTTGAAGATATCGGCGATAATAAGTTCCGTTGTCCAGTATCTGGGGATATGTTCCACCAAATTAGCTCCAACCAACTCAATCACATCGAAGAAGGTAACTCATGATTCCAGCAGCCAAACCAATTATCGGTGATGAAGAGCGCGAAGCCGTCGACCGTGTACTGCGTTCAGGAATGTTGGCTCAAGGCCCAGAAGTTAAGGCCTTCGAGGATGAGTTCTCCGCCCATGTTGGTGGTCGTCACTGTGTTGCAATGAATTCCGGAACTTCTGCTTTGCACTTAGGTTTTATTGCCGCTGGTATCAAACCTGGCGATGAAGTAATCGTTCCCTCCTTTTCTTTCGCTGCAACCGCAAATGCCGTCGTTTTAGCTGGCGCAGTTCCAGTTTTTGCCGATATCGACCCGCGTACTTTTAATTTAGATCCAGATCATGTCGAAAAACTCATTACGAAAAAAACAACGGCCATCATGCCAGTGCACCTTTACGGACACATTGCAGCAATGGATCGCTTTGATGAGATTTCATCCAAATACGGAGTAAAAATCGTTGAAGACGCAGCTCAAGGACACTTAGCTTCCTTAAATGGTCGTAACGCGGGTGAATTTGGAATTGTTGCTTCCTTCTCTTTCTATCCAACTAAAAACATGACTGCCGGCGAGGGCGGAATGGTTGTTACTGACTCTGCCGAAGTTGCTCGCACGCTTCGCTTACTTCGAAATCAAGGGCAAGAAATCCGCTACCACAATGAAATTATCGGCTTCAATACACGCATGACCGATATTCATGCAGCTATTGGCCGTGTGCAATTGCGCAAACTTCCAGGTTGGACCGCCACGCGTCAAAGTAATGCAGCTTTCCTCGATGCCAATTTAAAGGGTGTCGTGGTTCCTTATTTGCAGCCAGGCACTACGCATTCATATCATCAATATACGATTCGAATTCCCGGTGGTTCAAGTGAAAAGCGCGATGCTTTCATGAAGGCCATTACGGATAAAGGCGTTGGCTGCGGTGTGTACTACCCAATTCCAATCCATAAACTGCCTTCATTCAACTTAAATCTAGATCTGCCAGAGACTGAATTAGTAATTAAGGAATGTGTTTCACTTCCTGTACACCCATCACTTTCTCAATCCGATCTTGAAACTATCGTCAGCGTTGTTAACGAAGTTGCGGCAACTCTTTAATCATGGCCGATAAAAAACTACGCGCTGGATTAGTGGGGCTAGGAATGATGGGGCGCCACCACGCACGTATTTTGAGCTCCCTTGATGGTGTTGAACTTGTTGCAGTGTCAGATCCAATGGGCGACCCCCACGGAGTCGCCGGAGGACGCACGCTTTTTTCTTCAGTTGCTGAGTTAATTAATGAAGGTATTGACTATGCAATGGTTGCAGCGCCAACCGCCTTTCATGAGGAGCTCGCTCTCGAACTTGCCGCCGCTGGTATTCATGCCCTCATCGAAAAGCCTTTAGCTGTTGATACTCCAGCGGCCCAAAAAATTTATGAGGCATTTCGTGACAAGGGATTAGTCGGGGCAGTTGGGCATATTGAGCGCTACAACCCGGCCCTTCAACAGTTGCGCGCACGCCTTGATGCGGGCGAACTAGGTGCGGTCTATCAAATAACTACACGCAGACAGGGGCCATTTCCTGCACGTATCGCCGACGTCGGCGTTGTAAAAGATTTAGCAACCCACGATATTGATTCAACAGCTTGGGTTGCACGCTCTGCCTTTATCTCCGTTTCGGCTCAAACTGCACATAAGTCGGGGCGACCACACGAAGACATGGTTGCAGTTGTCGGTGAACTCGACAATGGAATTATCACGAATCATTTAGTTAACTGGTTGACTCCCTTTAAAGAGCGCCTCACAATTGTTACCGGAGAGCGTGGCGCGCTAGTTGCCGATACGTTAACTGCCGATTTAACTTTCTACGCCAATGCTTCAGTTGATACGCAATGGGATTCAGTTGCCGCATTTCGCGGAGTAAGCGAAGGCGACGTTATTCGATATGCATTTGCTAAACCTGAACCGCTAAGAGTCGAGCATGAAGCCTTCCGTGATGCTGTGTTAGGTCTACCTGGCGCACTTGAGCGAATCGTAACTATGGAACAGGGTTTGGCGACCGTCGCTGTTGCCGGTGCCATCCTTGAAAGTGCAAAAACGAAAAGAGTCGTCACGATATGAAAATTGCAGTTGTAGCTCTAGGAAAGATTGGATTGCCACTCGCGGTTCAATTTGCCAATAAGGGTCACCATGTAATCGGTTGCGATGTTAATCAAAATACCGTCGACCTGATCAATGCCGGAACCGAGCCTTTCCCGGGCGAGGCCCATCTAGCGCAATATTTAAAGGAAGTCGTTGGTTCGGGACATCTTGTTGCAACTACCGATACTAAATCTGCCGTCGCGCAATCTGATGTCGTGGTGGTTGTTGTTCCGTTGTTCGTAGACGAAGAGGGCGTACCTGACTTTGGATGGATGGATGCGGCGACCAAAAATATTGCCGAGGGTTTAAAACCCGGCACTTTGGTCTCGTATGAAACCACTTTGCCTGTAGGAACCACCCGTAAACGCTTTGCGCCAGCTCTTGAAAAGATCTCAGGTCTTAAGGCTGGCGTGGATTTTCATTTAGTTTTCTCTCCCGAACGCGTATTAACTGGGCGAATTTTCTCCGATCTGCGCAAGTATCCAAAACTTGTTGGTGGAATTGATGAAGCTAGCGCACAAGCTGGTGTTAAATTTTATGAAGAAGTTCTGGATTTTGATGATCGTCCTGATTTAGCACAGGCTAATGGCGTGTGGGATTTAGGCTCATCAGAGGCAAGTGAAATGGCGAAGTTAGCCGAAACCACATACCGCGATGTGAACATCGGCTTAGCTAATCAATTTGCGATTTTCGCCGAAACTGCCAACATCGATATCAATAAAGTTATTGCCGCTTCAAATTCACAACCCTTTAGCCATATTCACCAACCTGGAATCGCTGTTGGCGGACATTGCATTCCAATCTATCCACGTTTTTATCTATGGAATCATCCTGAAGCTACGGTAGTTCGCGCAGCGCGCGAGGCAAATGCGGCAATGCCAGCACATGCGGTTTCAATTTTGAAAACAGCTCTTGGAAGTTTAGAGGGTAAAAAAATTGCCGTGCTTGGAATTTCATACCGCGGTGGGGTCAAAGAAAGTGCGTTCTCTGGAGTCTTTCCTACGGTAGGTGCACTTATTTCGCAGGGCGCAAAAGTTTTTGTTCATGATCCTATGTACACGGACGCTGAAATTAATCAATTGGGATTTGCCCCGTATGCTTTTGG
>CAILBF010000120.1 GCA_903832395.1 uncultured Actinomycetes bacterium
ACCAAACAATGTTTTGGTTACAGAGTTGATAAACATATCTCCTGGTGCGCCCCATGTGCTCTCAGGATCTTTCACTCCATTCCACAGAGTCTTTCCATCTTTACCATCAGCTCCATCTTTACCAGATAATCCTGCAGCACCTGTTAAACCATTGGTACCTGCTGCACCTTGTGCGCCAAGAACAAGTTTCTTGCTTCCCTTAGAACAATTCGAGGTTCCCGGATAGGTAACAACATTGGTCTTAGAGTTGACACAAACAAGGTAGCCACCAGATTCGCTATTGAGCAGGCCGGTGGCTTGTGCCCCAACACCGCCCACTATCAGTGCAATGACTAGGAGAAATACGCTGGACTTATTTCTGAAAACAGAAGATAGATTATTTAACACGAACTTTCCTTAAGTGATTAAAACACTTTCACGAATTTCGTGAGAATAGAGGAACTTAAGTCTAGGGGTGACCCCCCCCGCTGAAAAGAGGCTAGCGCTTTTATGCGCTTTATTTTTAGTATTGATTTGGTATGAATTGATTGCCTATACCTGCAATTTAAGCGCACTAGATTTTGTCAGTGACAGGTGAAACAATATGTTTTGAATACAACTACATATGGAATTCACGCTCATTCTCATGAGTTCTTACTGGTGGCGGGTGAAGGATTTGAACCTTCGAAGGCAGAGCCGGGGGATTTACAGTCCCCTCCCATTGGCCGCTCGGGCAACCCGCCAAGGTTTTGTGTGCGACTGGCTTAGGGTACAGGAGTAGCCCTATGCGGCGCCAATTGGCTTAAAGCGCATGCTGGTCAAGTAAACTAGCAGTGTGGCTCCCCGAATTGCTAAGAAATCATTGCTTTCGCTGATGGTTATTTTCGTTATTATCTTAGGAAGCATTATTGGTACGAGCTCTTATGAATATTATCAAGATCATAAAAAATTACCTCCCGTAAAAACTCATACTGATATTACTAATCGTCCGATGCAAAGTTTCACCGAGTCTCTTAACACAGTTGCACCTTCGGATATCTCTAAATACCCAAATAAGTCATGTACACCCCTTGCCGCAAATTGGGTTGCTCAGGAAAATGATCAACGCGGAATAAAAATGACGGTAAAGGATTGGAAAGCTTTAAATCTTGAAGGGGCTCAAGGTAGTGCGCTTTGGTTAAATAAGACCTCTGGCAACTGTGGTGACACAATTGATATTCATGCCTCTTTATACGGCGTTAGCACTGATACTTTTCGAACTGGGAATCGGACTATTGAGGCGCTGCGAATCGGTTGGTACAAAGGTTCTGGCGCGAGACAAGTGTGGAGCTCCGGCCCAATTGCACTTAAAGAACGAAAAATCAAGTACCCCAGAGATGCAACACGGATGATTGAGACAAATTGGCCAACGACACTAAAAGTTAAAATAGATTCGAGCTGGGTTCCTGGATTCTATTTATTCATCACACGCTCATTCGATGGAACAATCGAAAATACTGCTCCGTTTGTTTTGCATAGTCCACTCGGTAGTTCAAAACTAATGGTGATGCACTCATTTATCACGTGGAATGCGTATAACACTTTTGGTGGAAGATCGGCTTACTTAGGTTCAGGTGCGACTAAGACTGAAATGCGCAATGATCGCAGCAGAGTTGTTTCACTGGACCGCCCAATAGTTGGGAGTGGCGGTTTTAGTATTCACCGCGATGGGGTTTCGTTGGTGCAGTTCCTTGAAAAACAAGGCATAAATTACGATCAGTTCTCAGATATTGATTTAGATTCATGGCCATCAATTACGAAGAGTTATAGCGGCATTGTTCTTGGTGGCCATCCTGAATACTTTACGCGGCGCATTTTTGAAACTTTAATTTCCGCCAGAAATACAGGGACCAATATCGCGATTTTGGGTGGAAATACGGGCATTTGGCAGATGCGAATGACTGAATCCAAAATTGGAGCTAACCGCCGAATTATTATTTACCGCACTGCGACTGAGGATCCAGTCACCGATTTGCGACAAGTTTCAATTAAATTTGCAGATAAACGTTTAAATATTCCACAAACTCTTTTGACTGGAACCCTGGCCGATGGTGTTCACGTTTACGGAAATTTAAAAGCGGTCACGATTCCTAAGTGGCTCAAAATCCCAACCAACGCCACTGTTAATGGAATTTCTCCTGATAGCGAGGTTGAGCGCACTGTTTCAACGGTCGCATCTCCCCCAAATGTCCATGTTCTATTTTCAGGAATCATGCACTATCGCGATGCTCCAACGGTTGGCCTTCCTCCTCGGCCAGTATCCATTGCGCAAGCGGTTTGGTTCACTACGCCTTCTGGGGCTGCCGTTTTCAATGCTGGCGTAACCACATGGAGTTGTGACCTCATACAAACATGTGCCTACTCCACAGTTAATGAGGCCTCACGCGCGACTATGGTGTCAGTGACCACCCAAATCTTAAATTTATGGCAAACGAAAGCCGTTGGTAAAACTTTAACTAAATAGAGTTAGACTCAACTTTTCTTAAGCTTGAAGGAGCTCATTGTGGCAGCAG
>CAILBF010000121.1 GCA_903832395.1 uncultured Actinomycetes bacterium
CGGTGAACATCTCGTCTGTGTGAATCGGTAGATCGCTGAACATGTCCTCACTCCTTAAGTGGCTCGTTTCGGTTCTATGGAGACCGGCCGTTTGTCGGCTTCCGACATCCACATCAAGCACCCCTAGAGGGGTGCTAAAGAACGGCGCGCGTACGCGCACGCGAGAGGGGCGATTCGGAGTGATCCGTGTCAAGAATTCCGGACAGTCTCTCGATTGATTCCTTCTGGTCATCAGGCCGCGAGTGCGGCGCTGCGGTAGTCGTTGAGGGCTTGCGCGGGGGTGCGGTAGCCGATCGATGAGTGCATGCGTTTTCGGTTGTAGAACACCTCGATGAACTCCGCGACCGCGAACCTGGCGCGCGCCTTGGTCGCGAAGACGTACCGGTAGTACATCTCGTTCTTCAACGTCGCGAAGAAGGTCTCGGCCGCGGCGTTGTCCCAGCACACGCCCGTGCGTCCCATCGACCTGCGCACGCCGATCTTGACGCAGTACTTCGCGTAGTCTCCGGACGCGTATTGCGTGCCTCTGTCGCTGTGACAGATCGCGTTCGGCTGCAGATGCCCGTGCAATCGTGCCATCTCCAACGCGTCGACGATCAACGTCGTGCGCATGTGGTCGGCGATCTGCCACCCGACGACCATCCGCGTGGCCAGGTCGATCACGGTCGCCAGATACAGCCAGCCCTGACCCGTGCGCAGGTAGGTGATGTCACCGACCAGCCTGGTACCAGGCTGCTGGGAAGTGAAGTCCCGCTCGATCAGGTCGACCGGGTACTCATCATCAACGCCGTGCACGGTGGTAACCCGATACGCCCGTGGTTGCACGGCCTTCAAGCCCATCTCGCGCATCAGGTCCGCGACCAGGCCGACACTGCACGCGATCCCACGGGCGTTCAGCTCACGGGCAATTCGCCGGCACCCGTAGGTCTGCCGGAACTCGGTGAACACCTCACCCACGAGCACCGCCAATTCCGCGCGGCGCACAGCGGTCGCGGTCAACGCGCGGCTGCGCCATTCATAGAAGCTCGACCTGGGCACGTGCAGCATCGAGCACATCCACGCGATCGGATAGTTGGCCTTCTCCGCATCGATCAACGCGCAGCGCTCGGCTACGGTTGCGTCTTGGCGAAGAAGGCCGCTGCTTTTTTCAGGAACTCGTTCTCCATCCGCAGCCTGCGGATCTCGTCTTCCATCTCGGCCACGCGGGCACGCTCCACCGGGGTCAGGGCCTTCTCAGGCTCAGGATTGGACTGCTTCCACTCGTTCACCCAATTGCCGAGCGTGCCCTCGTTGATCTCCAACTCGCGGGCAATCTCAGCGATCGGGCGACCCGTCTCGATCACGAACTGCACCGCCTCAGCCTTGAACTGAGGCGAGAACTTGCGCTTCATTCGGGCCACAGACCCATCCTCTCGTCAGGAGAGAACCTGTCCAAGAACCTTGATACACGTCAGCACTGGATTGTCGGGGATTCGCGGTACATTCGACTTATGAGCCAGGTCCTCGTAGCGAGCGCTGCCGGTTCGGCGCGCATGCTCGTGGATGCCGGTTCCGCGGGTAGTGAGGCGCTGTGGCGTTTCGGTGTTCTCCAGCTTCTCGATGACTATGACTCGGTCCTGCGCCATGAGGGCGTAAACGCAGCAGCGGGAGTCTTTGCTGACGAGCCGGCACCGACAGGGCATAGCGGCCTGGACGCGGCGTATGCGGCGTTGACGTGCTGGCTCGCCAAGCGCGATGGCTGGGCCGCTCCGGAATGGGCACGTGATCCAAGTCGGGTCGCTCGACCGTGGTGGTTCGTGTCAGATTCCGCGTATGGCCGATCCTGGGCGCTGGTGCAGTCGCCGGGGGAGTTCCGTATCCGAGGAGTGTTCATCACCGACACGGCTCTGGCACGGGTATGACTGCTTTTGGTCGCGAGCGAATCGAGGAGCTCATGCGCGCACTCGATCAGGCGCTGGAGCGTCGAGAGACCACA
>CAILBF010000122.1 GCA_903832395.1 uncultured Actinomycetes bacterium
AGCAGAGACAACTTGAGGTGGCAATCCTCGAACTGGTCGACCATGTGAATCTACAAGTCCAGTTTGGCGCGCAAGTGAATCGCCAGCTTCAATAACTCGGACTACGTAACGCGAACCCTTGCGCAAGCCACCTGACGATAAGACCGCTAAATCTGAATCATGTCCATAAATATCGGCGATATCTTTTCGCAGACGACGTGCGCTCTGAGAAGTTTCAAGCTCCACTTCAATAAGAATCTTCCCACCGGCGATATGTAATCCCCCCGCAAAACGAAGAAGGGATGAAACTTCGGCTTTGCGGCAGCACGGCTTAGTTATTGAAATGCGGCTGAGTTCGTCTTTTACTGATGCTGTCATTGCCATGGGCTTATCCAACCAAACTTTGACGCATAATGTGGCCCAAATGAAGAGCTAATTGTGTGACATCGTGATGGATACTGCCTGGAGCCTTACGAATATCAACGGCAACGACCTGTCCGCCGAGCGCTCTAGCGATCTGGGCCAATGCCTTTTCATTACGCACCACAGATTTATCGACAAGGAAGTAATCGATTGAAACCTCTGGGGCGTATTCGGCAAATAGTTCAAGATGCTCCTCGGGTGTAAATCCAGCGAACTCTTCACCTGGCGAATTCGACGTCGCATCTAAATTAAGAATCAAAATCTTCTTGGCCTTTGTTCTAGAGAGTGCATCCAACTGCATGGGAACTAATAGATGCGGCATCACACTTGAAAACCATGATCCGGGACCCATTGTGATCCAATCGGCAACACGGATAGCAGTTAAAGCCTCCATGCGTGCTGGAGGATTTTGTGGAATCACACGCAGCGATTCGATGCGTCCCTTTGCTGTGGCGACCTCCTTTTGTCCGCGCACAACGATGCGCCCCGTCGAGGTATTAAAAGTTCCTTCAATATCCAATGGCACCGCAGCCATCGGCAAAACACGACCAATAACTTTTAGCAGTGAACCAACTCGATCTAACCCAACAACTGGATCACTGTCCTCGTTCCATAATGAGGCAAGAAGTAAATTACCCATCGCATGTCCATCGAGTGGGCCATCGCTAACAAAACGATGTTGCATGATGTCGGCCCACGTGCGGCCCCACTCATCATCGGCACACAATGCCGCAAGAGCCATACGCAAATCACCGGGTGGAAAAATTGAAAACTCTTCGCGCAACCGTCCACTTGAGCCGCCGTTATCGGCCACTGTAACAATCGCAGTGATGTCCGAAGTTATCTCACGTAGGGCCGATAAAGTCGCAGCTAAACCATGTCCCCCACCTAAAGCAACAACTTTGCTCACAGCTATTCGCGTCCCACATCACGGTGCGTTGGATAGGCGGAGATTCCATTGTCGATGGTGTTGAGTTGTTTAGCAATCTCTTGAGTAATCGCGACACTGCGATGGCGTCCACCAGTGCAACCAACGGCGATTGTTAAATACTTCTTGCCCTCATGCATATATCCAGGCACCATCGAAACAACTAAATCCACATAGGCTTTAACAAACTCTGGCACCCCGCCATTGCCCAATACTTTGTCGCTGACTTGCGGCGTTAAGCCTGTGAGAGGCCGAAGCTCTGGAATCCAATGAGGGTTTGGAATAAATCGGCAATCTAGAACTAAATCAGAGTCGACTGGGATTCCATACTTGTAACCAAATGACAGAACATTGATTCGAATACCTTGAACTTTGCCACCACCGAAAATCTCGCCAATTCTCTTTTCTAACTGGTGCACATTTAGATTTGTTGTATCAATGGCAACGTCGCACTGGGAACGCACTTCATCTAACTTTTCTCGCTCCCGAGCAATTCCATCAACGATGCGATCCGAGCCCTGCAATGGATGAGGCCTACGGGTGGATTCAAAACGCTGTACTAACATTTGATCGGTAGCGTCGAGAAAAACTAAGCGATAAGCCGAACCATTCTTTTTCAACTCATCAAGGGCTGCCATGAGCTCATCAAAGAAATGTCCTCCACGCACATCAACCACGACGGCATACTCTTTACCCTCTGGCCCAGTTCCTTTTCTAACTAACTGTGGCAATAACGATGGTGGCAAGTTATCGACAACATACCAACCCAGATCCTCCAGAGCATGTGCTGCGGTAGATCGGCCAGCACCGGACATTCCAGTCAAAATCAATATCTCGCTGCTACTCATGGTCTTATCCTCTTATACCTGTCAAGAACCCACTACTCACGGGTGATTTCGCCGGTTTGCATGTTTACTTTTTCAGTTCCAATGCTCTCTAAGTGATTACAAATGAGCTCGGCGATTTTG
>CAILBF010000123.1 GCA_903832395.1 uncultured Actinomycetes bacterium
GTGAGTTCGACACCTTTAGATTTTCCAGTTGTGCCGGATGTGTAAATTATTGTTGCAAGCGTGTCGGGCACCAATGAGGTACGACGGCGATCGATTTCATCATCACCGACGTGTGCGCCTGCGCTCTTTAAAACTGACAAAACATCTTCCGACATGCTCCATACATGCTTGGTGTGTGAAGGTCGGACCGTTTCAACTAATTCTCTTAAAGCTGTGTTCTCAACGATTATTCCGACTGTAGGGGCATCGTTTAAAATCCAATCTATCTGCTCGGCCGAAGATGTGTCATAGACCGGAACAACAACGCCGCCTGCAAACCAAATAGCAAAGTCTAAAATCGTCCACTCGTAACGTGTGCGCGACATAATTGCGACGCGATCTCCAATTTGGATACCTGCAGCGATTAATCCCTTAGCCGTTTCGCGAACCTGCGCCTCGACCTCTTTGGCAGTTACTGCCTGCCAACCTTCACCGAGGGGGCGGGACATGATGATGCGCTCTGGTTCAAACCATGCCCGTTCTGCGATGAGATTAGTTAAGTTACCGGCAGTGGCCGCAGGGACTAGGGCTGGAGTAGTGACTTCATTCATAGCGCTAACGCTAGTGCCTGAATTAATAAATAGGGAAGAGGGGTAACCTTAAGACATGAGCGATTCAAGTAGTTCGACAGTAACCATAGATTCCCCATTTGCCGCGGTCTCAGAGGCGTTATTTGCGCTGGAAAAGTACCCAGAATGGTCATCCTCGATCAAGTCAGTTGAAGCCGTGGCCCGTGATGATCAAGGTCGCATAACAAAGGCCAAAATGACGATCGATGCAGGGATGATGAAGGATCGCGTAATTTTAGATTATGACTGGAGCGAAGCGCCTTCGCGATTGAGCTTCTCCCTCGATGACGCCGATTTATTAACTGGTATGGATGGCGCTTATATTCTCAAGAGTATCGATGAAGATACAACATCGGTTACTTATGAATTAACGGTTTCACTCTCAATGCCAATTCCCGCGATGATGCGACAAAAGGCGGAAAAAACAACTATCGATCAAGCGCTGTCTCAACTTAAGACAACTCTAGAAGCTTAATTATTTCTTATGGCTCTTACGATTGGTATTGATGTTGGTGGTACGAAAGTCCTAGGTGGAGTGGTTGATGAATTTGGCAACGTCTTAGCTAAGTCTAGAAAAGATACTCCGCGTCAAGGCGGCAAAGCGCTCACGCAAACAATTGCCGATGTTGCCAAAGAATTATTATTAATCCACAACGTTGAATCCATAGGTGTTTCAGCTGCCGGATTTGTTTCATCGGATAGAAAAACGATGCTTGCAACTCCGAACATTGCCGATTGGAACGGCGTGAATTTAGATAATGAACTAACCGCGCTAATCGGACTACCCGTCATAATCGAAAATGATGCCAATGCAGCAGCGTGGGGTGAGGCCAAGTTTGGAGCCGGACAAAATCAAGATCACATGATGATGCTCACCGTTGGTACTGGAATAGGCGGGGGAATAGTTGTTAACGGCGCCCTCTACCGCGGAGCATTCGGAATTGCTGCAGAGTTTGGTCACATACGAGTAGTGCCTGATGGTCATTTATGTGGATGCGGTGCTCGCGGATGTTTTGAACAGTATGCATCCGGCAATGCTCTTCTGCGCCATGCGCGCGAATCAATTAATGCTAGCCCAGAGATTGCCCGAAATTTATTATCGCGAGGTGATGGAACAATTGAAGGCTTAACGGGTGCGGCAATAACAGAGGCCGCTCGCGATGGTGATCCAGTAGCCCTTGCCGCCTTTAATACAACGGGTCAATGGCTCGGCGCTGGAATCGCATCGCTATCTGTAATTTTGGATCCCGCCTGTGTTGTCATTGGCGGGGGAGTAATTGGAGCTGGTGAGATTTTATTAAAACCTGCCCGGGAGGCCCTTGAGCGCACTATGCCTTTTGCTGGAAAACACCCATACCCTGCGATTATCGCGGCCAAGTTAGGCAATGAGGCCGGACTAGTTGGCGTTGCCGATTTAGCACGGATTTAATTTTCACATGGATATGTAAGGCCAATCTGTTTCCTCATATGATCCATTGATTTCATAACTGCCAACGTTTGCTCCCAAGGCATCAAAGGTGACTCCAGTTCGCTGGCCCGAACAACACGGGCCATTTCTAATGCCTCTTCGCGAAGACCATAACCGATGTAAGTATTTGGATATTCGGTAACGGTTCCATCGAATAGCACAACCCGCATAGTGGTCGGATTATAAAAAGTAGTATCAATTTCAAGCCGGCCTAATAATCCACTGATGACCGCGCGGCATGGAGTTTGGGCAATCATCGTTGTGTTGATTACGCCTTGGGCGCCATCTGCATAATCAAAGATCGCGCTCGTTTGCGCATCTACGCCGCTATCGGTCATGACTGCACGCGCGGTTATATGCGTTGGTGTTCCAAGAACTAAGTGTAGGAATGAGACGGGATAAATTCCAAGATCTAATAACGCTCCACCACCTAAAGCTGGATCAATTAAGCGCGGGATATTTTGATCTGCCAATCGTTGACCATGATCTGCCTCAACGGTTTGGATCTGGCCCAAGGTACCAGCAGTAAGAATTTCGCGGAGCGTCGCGATGTGAGGCAAGTATCGAGTCCACATTGCCTCAAGAAGTGCGACTTTATTTTTCCTAGCCGTGTCAATCATTACTTGGGCTTGCTTAGCCGAGATTGCAAACGGTTTTTCGCACAAAACTGGCTTACCCGCATTAAGTGCTAAAAGAGTATGTTCTTCATGCATTGGATGCGGAGTTGCGACATAGATTGCATCGATATTTTTATCGTGCACCAACTCTTCATAACTGCCATATGCAACTGCGCCCGGTAATAATTTTGCGAACTCTTGCGCTTTAGTTAGTGAGCGCGAACCAACTGCGCCAATGGAGTGTCCTTCTGCGAGTTGTAGATCATCGACAAATGCTTGTGCGATTCCACCTGTGCCTAGAATGCCCCAACTAAAATTACTCATAGCTCCACTCCATCATCTTCGTGATAATCACGATTAAACCAGCGCAAAATCGCGCGCTTTGCCGAGTAGAAGAAAGTTCGTGGAGTTTGCGTTGGCGGATTAGGTGCAATGAAATGCTCACTGCGATCGATTGCCTCAAGCTCATCGAGATAAGTCGACGGGTTCGATTCATCCAGCGACAGACCAGAGACAATGGAATCAAACTCGGTTCGAATGAGCTCTTCCTCGTCGAAATCCTCGCCGTTTGGCCCGTTGGGTTCTTTATTCACCCTCAGATAGTGTCATACGGAGCAATAGCGGCTAAATTAGGAAGGTGCTCACGAATCTTCCCTATGGCGCCCTTCGGGCATTTCTGACGCCATTCCTGATGACCGCCTTTCGTCCGAAGGTAAAGGGTCTTCGCAATGTGCCGGGTAAAGGGCCAGTCATTATCGCCTCCAACCACCTTTCATTTAGTGATTCAATTTTCATGCCCTTGGTCGTCCCACGAAAAGTTACTTTTTTGGCCAAGAGTGAGTACTTCACATCTCCAGGACCAAAGGGGCTCCTCAAGAAGTTAACTTTTATCGCCCTTGGCCAAGTTCCGGTCGATAGATCTGGGGGACGGCGCAGTGAGGCCGCACTTATTACAGGTCTAAAGGTTTTAGCCGAAGGAGACTGCCTAGGAATCTATCCTGAAGGCACACGTTCACCCGATGGGCGTTTATACAAGGGTCGCACGGGAATCGCACGCCTTGCAATCGAATCTGGTGCGCCTGTAATTCCAGTTGCGATGTCCAACACGGACAAAATTCAACCCACGGGCAAAGTTATTCCTAACTTACATCGAGTGGGAATGATCTTTGGAGAGCCAATGTATTTCGAGGGCGACTCAACTGATTTACTGTACTTGCGTGAAGTCACCGATAAAATTATGAATAAAATTCAAGAGATGTCAGGGCAGACATACGTAGATATTTATGCGCCTAAGAAAAGCGCGCCTGAAGATATTAACGTTGCCGGCGAAGAGGACTAAAGCGCATCTAAAGCGTTGCGAGCTCCAACATATGTGCAGGTAGTGCAATCAACACCTGCATCGGGCAGCTCGCCCTCTAGAACAGTAATAAAATCCTCAATCGTTTTTAGAAAATTAGGAACGTCACGCTCTACAGGTAGATATTTTTGTCGCACACCAAAGCCATAAGAATCTGATGAACTACCAATAGCTGACTCTGGATTCCAGACTAAGAGCCCTATCGATGCAACGCTTGCACCTTTTCCTGCGGCGGGATTTTCTAGTGAGTATGCATATGCCTCAAGCTGAGGTGAATAAAATGCACCGTTATCGCGTGCGCTATCTGAGACTTTGCAATCAATAAGTCCAATAGTTCCATCGACATTCGTTGAGACTAAATCGTATTTTCCTAAGATGCGCCAGCGTGTGTCAGCCCCATTTATTTGAAGTGGTTTGCTCTTTACCCACTCGCCCCATTTAGTAACCGTTCCTGGGCGCAGAGTTGGATCAATCGTAGGCATGTCGGCGTTGTGAAAATGCTCCTCTTGCATTGTTGCAAAGGTTCCAACGAGCGGAAACTGACCGGGCATGATGAGTTTGTACCAATACTTAATCCATAAACAACGCTTGCACGTTGAGAGGCCAAAAGTTAAGTCAGAGGGGGAGATGTTCTCGCGTGCAGGCTTTAAGGGTTTTTTCATATACGTATTGTGTCTCTACCCTCTGACAATTGCTGAAATCAAGACGGCAAGACCGAGAATGATCATGATGGAGCCGCCCGTTGCGCGCAGCTTCTCTAAACGCTTTGGTTCAGTTGCTAGCCACTGGCGAACAGTGCCAGCGATTAATCCCCATGAGCCATCTGAGATAAAAGCTAACGCCGAAAAAATCCCACCAAGGAGAATCAATTGGCCCGTGATGTGTCCGCGATTGCGATCGATGAACTGTGGCAGGACTGCGGCATAAAAAACTATCGCTTTAGGGTTGAGCGCCCCAACCCAGAATCCATCGCGCATTGATTTTGCTAAGCCCGGAGCGCTGCCACCTTGATTGGTCATATCAGCGGCATGGACTTGGCGATGTTTGATGGCATCGAGACCCAAATAAATTAAGTACATTCCTCCGCCCCATTGGACGGCTTTATAAGCAAGATCTGATCGTTGCAAAATTGGGCCAAGACCTAACGCAACGAAGACTGATAAAACAAATGAGCCAGTGACATTTCCGGCCACTGTAAAGACTGCGGTCTTGCGCCCCCAAGCGATGGCGCGAGCGATGACAAATAGAACGCTGGGACCAGGTGCCAAAATGATTACCATCGCGGCCACGATGTATTCAGTTAGCCGCGATGGAATCACCATCTACCTAGATTAGTTGTTGCCGCGTGATGAAGCAATCGAATGAAGTACTCGATATCCAACGATTGCGACCAAAGTCGCATTGATGATTCCGCTGAATGTGTAATCTCCGCGTGTCCATGACATATCTGATATGCCGATAATGAGGGCAGAGGCAGCAACAATCAAGTTTGTAGAGTTAGCAAAATCAACTTTGCCCTCAATCCAAATGCGAGCACCCAACACGCCGATCATTCCAAATAGAGCTACACCAACGCCACCGAGGGCTCCAACTGGAGTAGAGCTTAGAACTGCGCCGAACTTAGGTGAGAGCGATAGACCGATTGCCCCAACACCTGCGATCCAATAAGCCGCTGTCGAGTAAACGCGAGTTGCAGCCATGACGCCGATATTTTCAGCATATGTTGTTGTACCCGAACCGCCACCAAAGCCGGCAAGAGTTGTTGCAATTCCATCGGCCATTAAGGCAGTTCCCATTTGATCATCTAAATTCTTGCCCGTCATGGCAGATACGGCCTTAACGTGTCCGACGTTTTCTGCAATGAGCACAAGAACGACTGGTAGAAATAGAACGATCGCCTTGCCATTAAAAGTTGGCGAAGTGAATGTTGGAAATGCGAACCATTTCGCCGCAGTTATTCCATCGGTCTTAACATCGCCCATTGCATAAGCTGCGGCGTAACCAACGACGAGACCTGCAAAGATACTAATGCGACTTAAGAAGCCGCGGGCAGCTGCAGCAATGAGTGCAATCGATGCCAAAGTAATGAGGCCAATTTTTGGTCCAGCTGCAAAATTATTCTTTGCCGCCCCTGCCAAGTTAAGACCAATGACCATAACGATTGTTCCGGTAACAACAGGTGGCAACATCCAGTTAATCCAGCCGATTCCAGCTTGACGAACTATGAGCCCAACTACGGCCAAGATCACGCCGGTTACGACGACGCCGCCGAGAGCTGCCGACATTCCACCATTTGTCTTCGCAGCTGCAATTGGTGCTAAGAATGCAAAAGAGGATCCAAGGTAGCTAGGGACTTTGTTCTGAGTAAGAGCTAAGAAGAGAAGAGTTCCAATGCCAGAGAAGAAGAGTGTGGTCGTTGGAGGAAAGCCGGTAATGATTGGAACGAGGAAGGTGGCACCAAACATCGCTGCGATGTGCTGTAAACCCACACCGATTGTTCGGGGCCAGGTAAGGCGTTCATCGGTTGAAACGACGTCGCCCTGTGATATTGACTTGCCATCTCCATGCAGTTTCCATGTAAGTAGAGACATGTATCGTCCTATTCCTAGTGGCCCATCGGCTGTGATGGACGCTGAGAAATAGATTAGAGCCCATATGAGCGAAAATGAGGTCTACGCCACACCCTGAGCGGGGGTAATTAGGCGCGTTTGAGTTGCACCCCTGAAGGTATCGGATTAGATTACGTCTCGATATATCGAATCGATATATACCCCGATAGGTCAGATATGGAGGCCTCAGCGATGCGCTCACGAAGCGATTCACTCGAGTTCGCTCTCCTTGGCCTGCTATCTCAAACACCTTTGCATGGCTATGAACTACGCAAACGTATGGGAACGATTGTTGGGCCATTTCGCGCCCTGTCATTCTCGGTCCTCTATCCCCAACTTCGCCGAATGGTCGAGGCCGGAGTGATCGAGGAGAGTCTGGTCGAGGCAACATCTCGGCGCTCGCGAATCGTTTATGCCATTACCGAAAAAGGTAAGGCACGTTTTTCTAATCTAACCGAGACCGTCAGTCCCGACACGTGGGAGGACGAAGGCTTCGAGATTCGTTTTGCATTTTTTTCCCCAACATCTTCAAAGAACAGAGTAAGAATTCTTGAGGGGCGCCATCGTCGCCTCAAGGAGAAAGCGGAAATTCTGCGCGGTGAACTCGAGAAGTCACCGATTGGAATCGATAAATATCTAGAAGAGTGGCGACGCCACTCTCTGGAATCAGCTGATCGAGAGATCGCTTGGCTGGAAGACATGATCAAAACCGAGAGGAAATAAAGTGAACATAACAACCGGTAAAGGCGACATCCGTGTTGCAATAATTGGCGTTGGAAACTGTGCTAACTCCCTAGTTCAAGGCGTGACCTATTACAAGGACGCAGCTATTGACCAGGAGATTCCAGGGCTAATGCACGCAGTTGTTGGGGGATACCACATCTCTAGCATCAAGTTTGTTGCAGCCTTCGATGTTGATGCCAAGAAAGTCGGGCTTGATTTAGCCGATGCAATCTGGGCCAGCGAAAATAACACTATTAAATTTAGTGACGTAGCCAAGACTGGTGTTCCAGTTCTTCGTGGAGTTACTAACGACGGTCTCGGAAAATATTACAAGGAGACAATCACAGAGTCTGACGCCCCTGCAGTAGATATGGTGCAGGTCCTTAAGGATGAGGCAGTTGAAGTTCTGATTTGCTACCTTCCCGTTGGTTCAGAGGTTGCGGCAAAGTACTACGCCCAGTGCGCAATTGATGCTGGGTGTGCATTTGTTAATGCCCTGCCTGTCTTCATCGCATCTGATCCAGTATGGGAAAAGAAGTTTGCTGATGCAGGTCTTCCGATCGTTGGAGATGACATCAAAAGCCAAGTAGGTGCCACAATCACGCACCGCATCATGGCCAAGTTATTCCAAGATCGTGGAGTGCACTTAGATCGCACCTACCAATTAAACGTCGGTGGAAATATGGATTTCAAGAACATGCTCGAGCGTGATCGTCTTGAATCAAAGAAGATTTCAAAGACTAACTCGGTTACATCTCAACTGGACCATGACTTAGGAGAGAAGAACGTTCACATCGGACCTTCTGATTACATTCCATGGTTAGATGATCGCAAATGGGCCTACGTTCGCCTCGAAGGCCGTGCATTTGGCGATGTTCCTCTAAACCTTGAATACAAGCTAGAAGTATGGGATTCGCCAAACTCAGCTGGAGTAATCATTGACGCCCTTCGTTGTGCAAAAATCGGTCTAGATCGCAAGATTGGTGGAGCTCTGCTCTCACCAAGTAGCTACTTCATGAAGACCCCACCGATTCAATACACCGATGAGGCTGCACATAACAAAGTTGAAGACTTTATCTCTGGAAAGTTAGATCGCTAAGACGCAAATAAGATTGCACGAAAATGCCCCTTGGCATAATGCCAAGGGGCTTTTTCTAACCCCTCACGGAGAGTTGAGGGTTAAATCGTCGCGTCCTCAGGGGTGCGACGAATATTGCGAAGTCCAGCAAAAACAAAGAGGAACATAACGACTGCTCCTACGAAGGTAACTTTCGCTGCAATTGCAGCGATCATTCCTAAAGTTCCAAATGCATATGCATTTAAGAGCATTCCACGAAGTGATTCGCCCTTAAAAACTGTCTCTACCGTTGCATTGGCTTTTGTTAATGCTGCTTGCAAATCTGCATTGGTGGGATCCATTGCAACAGCTCCTGCAGCTGATCGTGCCAATCCAGATGCGGCCGCATATGTTGGCATTTCTGATAAATGGAAACCAATGTAATGATCGGCATACATCTGAGCTTGTTTACCGGTTGTCATTACAGCTTTTCCATTGTCCTTGAAGAATGCAGCGGTTGCTGCATCTGCCTTTGGATCACCATTACTAGTTGGAATTGTAATTTGTTGTGCCTTTAACTGTGATGCCACAGTTCCACTCGCAAAAGTTGCGCCCCAGTTAAGTAAACCTGCAGCGATTAATAGAAAAACACCAAGACCGAAACCTACGAAAGTTACGATCTTGTCAAAAGTATGGCGCTTCATTTAATTTCTCTCCCTCTTAGGCATCCGTTAATAGATGCAGTGCTAATTGAACTAGCAATGGAGTAGTTGGGTCTGCAAAAGTCCGAGAGGCAGCCCTCGAATCGCAAAAAAAATAGCGGAGAAGGGCCAGCCCTTAGTTAAATGTGATACAAGCGACTAAAGCGAGTTAATCGATGTGGCGGTCACACATGCTTCGCCCATCTGGGCCAACTACCATGTGCGAACAAGGGACGTTGAGTTGATCAAAGGCCTTGTCGCCATAATGCGTGCGAAAAGCTAACGCTAATAAAACACGTAGGTTTGTATCGCCATCGGATTTAATACCAAAAACTTGTGCGCTTCGACTCACTGTGTTCTCGATAACTTTTTCGCTGTGCGATGTTTGTGTTGCAATCGCCGAATTAGATTTACCCTCACAGACAAGCTGCAAAACAAGTTGCTCGAATGGGGATAACTCCCGAGTTGTTATCGTTATATCTCTAGCCATTATTGGCACCTCTCCGTGGTGTACCTATTCTCTACCAAGACTTATTGATAAACCACCATTAAGATGCTCGGATGAGTGACTTCTTAGACACACAAATTGGGGCGGTCCGCTATCTGGCCTTTAATAGGCCTGAAAAAATGAATGCCCTGACTAAAAGCATGTACGGGGGGTTAGCCCAAGGACTCAATGAGGCTGCCGGGGACTTTAGTGTTCGAGCAGTAGTGATCACTAGTGAGGGCGATCACTTCACTGCAGGTAACGACATCGTCGACTTTATGGATAATCCTCCGACCGGTGAATCCAGTGAGGTCGCTACATTTTTAGCCGCGCTGCTGAATTTTCCTAAACCCTTAATTGCAGCGGTAAAAGGAAATGCCATAGGCGTCGGCACGACCATGCTTTTGCACTGCGACGTAGTGGTTGCGGCACCGAATACAAATTTCTCAATGCCCTTTGTCTCTCTTGGATTAGTACCTGAGGCTGGCTCAACTTTTCTCTTTCCAGCCCTTGTCGGCTACCAAAGAGCGGCAAAGATTTTCATGACCGGTGGTTCATTTAACGCGGACGAAGCACTTGAAATGGGATTGATTGCCGAAATTGATGCCGACGCTTTAGCTGGTGCAAAAAAGATTGCAGAGCAGATTGCGCAACAGCCTCCGCAAGCGATGATTAATACAAAGGCGCTTTTGAAGGCGCGCAATCATGATTCGGTAGCAGCCGTCATGAAGGCAGAGTTTGAAATTTTCGCACTTGCTCTGCAATCCGATGAGGCCATGGAGGCCTTTATGAAATTCATGGCTAAGAAGGGTTCATCATGAGTCTTGCTGGTAAAAAGATTTTCATTACTGGGGGATCGCGTGGAATTGGTTTAGCAATCGCACTTCGCGCAGCTGCCGATGGCGCATCAGTTGCGATTGCGGCAAAGACCACCGAGGCAAATCCAAAACTTCCCGGAACAATTTATACCGCCGCCGAAGAGATTACCGCCGCAGGTGGAACCGCCCTTCCAATTCAATGTGATCTGCGTGATGAGAATGCGATTGAAGCCGCTATAAAGTTGGCTGCAGATACTTTTGGTGGCATCGATATTTTGATCAATAACGCGAGTGCAATCAACTTGACTAAGACAGAGGCAACCCCCGCCAAGCGCTTTGACTTAATGTTTGACGTCAACGTCCGAGGCACGTTTTTAACATCCCAAGCCGCTATTCCTTACTTACGCGAATCGGCCGAGGCTGGGCGTAACCCGCACATTCTCAATCTTTCGCCACCGCTTTCGATGAAGCCGGTCTGGTTTAAAAATCACGTCGCCTACACAATGGCAAAGTACGGAATGAGCATGTGCGTCCTTGGAATGGCCGCCGAGTTCAAACGCGATGGAATTGCAGTAAATGCCCTTTGGCCCCGTACCGTAATCGATACTGCAGCTCTGCAGATGATTCCGGGAATCGATGCAAGTGCTGGTCGTACACCTGCGATCTTGGCCGATGCTGCCTACATAATTTTTAATCGCCCTTCGACCGAATGCACTGGCAATTTTTTCGTAGATGACGAGCTCTTGGCATCAGAGGGAATCACAGATCTGGAGAAATACTCGGTAACACCCGGTACGAAAGACTTCCTACTGGACTTTTTTCTAGATTAAGGGAAACAATGAAAAATAGACTTGTAACTTTATTGTCGATCACGTGCTTGCTCCTACTTCCGCTTGCATCGGCTTCTGCGCACGGTGAAATAACTCAGGCCAGTCCAGCGGCAGATTCAACAGTGATCGCAGCACCGGCTGAAGTTTCGATTGAGTTTGATGGAAAATTGCAGACCCTTGGAAACGAGGCAATCAATTTAATTACCGTGACTGACAACATGGGTCAAGTGATTTCTAGCCCGAGCTCTGTAGTTGATGGAACTAAGATTTCAACGAGGCTTCAATTAACGGATGTCACTGGATTGGTAGCAGTGCATTATCGAATTGTTTCTGAAGATGGCCATCCAGTTGAAGGTGATTACAGTTTTACCGTTGGGCAAGTTCCGACTCTAACGAGCGCCGGTACCGAGGAAACTTCCGAAAAGGCCAGCGGGGTTTCCGAAGAAAGCGGTAGCAATTTGCTCGTTTATGCTTTCGCGGCCTTGGTAGTAATTGGCATTGTTATCGTCATTCTTAGGCGCCGCAAGAAGTAGACTTTCCCAGTGCCGATATTTGATTTAGAGTTAAACGGTCCCAATGTCATCGCAGAGTCAGAGCGATCCGGCAAGGCCCGTTCACTCTTTTGGCCCTGGGCCGGTGCAAATGTCTCACTCCTTGCGCTCTCATATGGTGCATTTTTTCTAGGTTTTGGGGTCTCATTTCGGCAGGCAACCTGGGCGGCAATAATTGGAACGGTTCTCTCCTTCCTGGTTGTAGGCATTAGTTCGCTGGCGGGTAAAAGATCCAATGCGCCAACAATGATTCTCTCGCGCGCAGCTTTTGGCGTTAAAGGAAATATCGTGCCCGGGGCTCTCTCATACTTAATTTTTGTAGGTTGGGAAACGGTTTTAGTCTCGCTTGCAACGTTAGCAACTGGGACAGTGTTTATGCGTGTCGGGCATATAGATCACAACATGGCTTTAATAATCGGCTTTCTGATTGCAGTCTCCCTGACGGTATTCGGGGGAGTGCTGGGATTTTCTACAATCATGCGAATCCAAAAATGGTTAACATTAATTACGGTTTTTATGACCATCATTTACATTGCACTTACGTTCAGCCATGTTAATTGGAGTGCAGTAAATGCTATTAAAGATGGCAGTAACCAAGCTTTTATAGGTGCACTGATTTTTGGAATTACTGGGATTGGTTTAGGGTGGGTGAACTCTGCCGCCGACTATTCGCGGTATTTACCACGAAGTATTTCGAGTAAGAGCGTTGTTGGGTGGACCGTCATTGGCGCATCGATTGTCCCAATTGTTTTAGTTATTTATGGATCTGCCTTAGCGGGCAGTAGTAAAGCGTTAAGTGATTCCATCGCTATGGATCCCATCGGTGCTCTGACATCACTACTACCAACTTGGTTCCTCATTCCCTTTGCCTTGGTTGCCATTCTTGGTTTAGTAGGAGGCGCCATACTCGATCTCTATTCCTCCGGATTAACGCTGGTTTCGATAGGTCTTCCAGTTAAGCGCCACATTGCCGCCTCAATCGATGCGGTAATTATGTTAGCTGGCACAATTTATATCGTTTGGTTTGCCGATAATTTCTTTTTCCCATTTCAAGGATTTTTACTCACCCTTGGAGTTCCAGTTGCAGTTTGGTCTGCGATATTCGTCGCCGATGTTGTCATGCGAAGAAGCGCTTACTCTGAAGTCGATTTATTCGATGAAACTGGACGTTATGGCGCATGGAATAAGAAGTCCATTGCGTTGATGATAATCGGCACGATTGTAGGGTGGGGTTTTGTCACTAATACTTTTGCTTCCTGGCTCTCGTGGCAAGGTTATTTTCTCGGTGCTATCGGGGGAAAACAAGGCACTTGGGCCTTTGCAAATGTCGGTGTAATTTTTGCATTAGCTATAGGTTTCTTTGGACATGTGCTTTTATCTAGAAAAACTATTGCGGTGCAGGAGTCTTTCTAAGCCAGATGTAGCCGGCAATGCCAGAAATGATTGCAGAGATAAATAATCCAAGTCGCACTTGATCTAATTCGGCGCTATTGGTGGCAACGATCTCGGCAATTACTAGGGCGACGATTAAACCCATACCGGCCAGTGTGGCAATTCCCATTATCTCTTTCATCGAAATATTTGTTCGCCCACCTAATTTGATGCAGAGCCAGGCAAAGAGTGTTATTCCGACAAATTTGCCGATTGATCTGGCCAGAATAATCGAAAGCGTAGTCCTAGATCCGAAACTGCCCAGTTGCATATGGAATGGAATATTTACTAACACGATCACTGGCACAATGAAATACGTAGCAACTGGCGTCAAAATCTTCATTACTTTATCTAACTGGTGCCTACGAAGCGGAAGCACAAACCCTACGGCAGCGGCAACTAGGGTGGAGAGAGTCTTGGCTGGATTTAGATCCTGTCCGTAGAAGAAACCGAGAACAATAAGTGAAAACAAATCATCGGCAATTGCTAAAGTCAACAAAAATACACGGACGTGCGGATTGACACGCTTACCCAGAAGTGAGAGAACTCCAAGAGCTAGAGCAATATCAGTTGGCATGGCCGATGCCCATACGTGTGAACCAGGGTTAAGGGATAAGTAAATCAGTGCAGGTGCAATCATTCCGCCAAGGGCGGCGATGATTGGAACTATTGCAGTGCGGGCATCCTTAAGACCTGCCTTGATCTCCAAACCGACTAAAAAGAAAAATATCGATATCAGGAGATCAAGGAACATAGCAACAATCTACTATGCGGCCCAGAGATCCTCTTCTAAGACATCGCTTTCAGCCGGGATGTAATTGTGATGAGCTGTGTGCGAGTCATCTAAAATCATGGTGAAAACCATTAAAAGTACGCCGAGCATTGCTATAGGAAATAGTGCGAGTAGTGCCATGTGATTTCTCCGTTTCAAAAGGTGTGCTTGGTAGGAGGAATAATGGCGGCGTTGCATGTGTAATGAATTAAGTAAGTCTGCGAAACCCCATAGTGTTCATGGAGATTTGCTAATGGGAATGCAAAAACCCCGCCAATGTATGACGGGGTTTTTGCCTTAGAGTTTTTTAGATGTCGAAGTACAGCTCGAACTCAGCTGGATGTGGACGCAAGCGAACATAATCAACTTCTTGCTTGCGCTTGAAATCAATCCATGTGTCGATTAGATCCTTGGTGAATACGCCACCCTTGAGCAAGAACTCATGGTCGCGCTCTAGGTTGTTTAGAACCTCATCGAGTGAACCAGGAACTTGAGCAATTGCAGCGGCTTCATCACCAGTTAATTCGTAGAGATCCTTATCAACTGGGGCAGGTGGTTCGATCTTATTGATGATTCCATCGAGGCCGGCCATCAACATTGCAGCAAATGCTAAGTATGGATTTGATGATGGATCTGGGCAACGGAACTCAATGCGCTTTGCCTTCGGATTTGATCCAGTAATTGGGATACGGATACAGGCCGAACGGTTACGGGCTGAGTAAACAAGGTTTACTGGCGCTTCATAACCTGGGACTAAGCGGCGATATGAGTTAACGGTTGGGTTAGTGAAAGCAAGCAGTGATGGAGCGTGCTTGAGCAATCCACCGACGTAGTGACGGGCCATCTCTGACAAGTCGCCATAACCATCTCCGAAGAATAATGGCACGCCATCTTTCCAGAGTGATTGGTGAACGTGCATGCCTGAGCCGTTATCTCCGAAGAGCGGCTTAGGCATAAATGTTGCAGTCTTTCCACCCTGCCAAGCAGTGTTACGAATGACATATTTAAACTTCATGATGTCATCGCCTGCATGCAAGATGTCGGTGAAGCGGTAGTTAATTTCCATCTGTCCTGCAGTGCCAACTTCGTGGTGTGAGCGCTCAACTAGTAAACCAACTTTGCCAAGTTGCATAACCATTTCATCGCGAAGATCGGCGAATTGATCAGTTGGTGATACTGGGAAATATCCACCCTTTACACGTGTGCGGTAACCACGGTTAGGAGTTCCATCGGCATCTTCTTTAATGCCGGTGTTCCACGCACCTTCATATGAATCAATCTCGTGGTAAGCAGTATTGATGTCAGTCTTGAAACGTACCCGGTCGAAAACATAGAACTCAGCTTCAGGTGCAAAGAATGCAGTATCTGCAATGCCTTGTGCGCGCATGAAATCAACGGCCTTAGCAACTACACCACGGGGATCGCGGCTATAGGCCGAGTCATCACCTGGGTTGTGAACTGAGAAAATAATTATGAGTGTTTTTTCTTTACGGTAAGGATCAAGGTATGCCGACTCTGGAACTGGCAAAAGCTTCATATCTGATTCGTGGATTGACTGGAACCCGCGAATAGATGAACCATCAAACATAAGACCATCGGTAAAAACGGCCTCATCGAATGACTCAACTGGAACGTTGAAGTGGTGTTGGATGCCAGGAAGATCGGTAAAACGAACATCAACTAATTTGATGTCTTCCTTTTTAATATAAGCAAAAATCTCTGCTGAATTCTTAAACATGCTTCTCCCAATTCACATGAGATACAAAAGGCGTATCAGGTGCAGATCTCTCGGCGTTGAGCTCCTCTGCGTATGGCAAGAGTAAGTCAGATGAGTCAAAATGGCATAACCGCACTGTTACAGCCATGTTACATATTTTTAGCCCTAGGCTAAGGCCATGGATTCATCGAAGCAGGGGGTCACTCTTGGGCGCCGCTTAGCGGCAATCACCCTAGATTGGTTGGCCTGTTACGCCATTGTTGCCGCCTTCTCGGGAGGTATTGGTCAGATGGATCCCAGCCGATCGCCCATCATCTTGGGAGTATTTTTTGCAGAGGTGGCGATTTTGACGGCACTAACCGGCGCCTCACTTGGCCAGAAAATCTTCGGACTACGAGTCGTTCAATTTAGCGACGGTGGTGCAATCTCGCCGATGCAAGCTCTAATTCGCACGGTCTTCTTAATTTTGGTGGTGACAGCTGTTACCTATGATGAGAATGGTCGCGGTATTCACGAGCGCATAAGTAAAACGGTATTAATCAGGCTTTAATACTGAGTCGAAGAGGGAACGCAACTCGCTAACAACATCTGTGGGAGCGCTTCGTGGATGTCCGGCATTAAAGGGTGGCTTCGGGTCGTACTCCATATCCAACTGCATCTTTTGCGCAAACTCTCGCCCAAAAATTCGTTCAGCTAAAACTAATGACATATCAATTCCCGCAGATACTCCCGCTGCTGTCATTATTTTCCCCGACTCGACAACGCGTTCATCGTGGGGGATTGCGCCGTAATCAGATAACTCTGTATGTGAATACCAATGCGTCGTCGCAGGCAAGTCTTTAAGAAGTCCGGCAGCACCAAGCATGAGTGCGCCTGTACAAACTGAGATCGTCCACTCTGTTGTCGGATGGATTTTTGCAATCCAGTCAATTAATGGATCGCCTGTGCGCGCCATAGTGATTGCTGGCAGGCCTCCTGGTACTACCAAAATATCGACGGTATCTACTTCGGCGATACTCTTTTGCGCTTGCAAGATCGTTGCACCGCCATCACTTACTGGTCCTGCATTCTGGGCGACGTAGAAGAACTCATAGCCTGGAAATTGAGATAGCGCGTGGTACGGACCAATTGCATCCAGGGGAGTGAACCCCGGATATAACAACATGGCGATCTGCTTCATGGCTTAAAGTTTGTTAGGGATTAGCGCATTTTTGTTGCGCGTGTTGGCATTGGACCCTTAGGAATTGGCATCGACAAACCACCGACAGCCTTTAATCGAGCTCGGACTTCGCGCATTTGGTGGGCCGTTAACTTCTTTGGCATTTTCTGCAAATGCTTTTGAAGTTTGCGCAGTGGAACTTGACCTTTTTCATCGCCAACTAGAACTAGTGCAATTGGAACACCAGGTGCAAAACGCTCAGTCTTTTTGCGCTCTTCAGTGAGCATTTGATTGACGGCTTGTGAGCCTTCACCAGTCAAAACAATTCCAGCACGGCCAACACTGCGGTGAACCATGTCCTGATTGCGAGCAACGGCTACTGCTGGTGTGGTTGTCCAACCCTTTCGAATCGCCATCAAAACGCTGGCGCCTGCACCGATCTGACCCTCAATCGATTTGTAAGCAGAGGATCCAGCTACGCGCGTAAAGAATAAAAGTGTGGTCAAAGCTGAAAGCGGCAAGAAGATGAAACCGAAGTACACAGGATGTCCAATACCTAAGCCAATTGCGATTCCGATGATCCATGTGATCAGAAATATCGCGATGAGTGCAAATGGAATCCAAGGCTTAACTTGCTTCGTTACGGCATAAGCATCACGGAAAGTTTGAAAACGGGGTTTCTTAATCTTCTCTTCTTTAGCTTTACGTTTGAACATGTGGGCTAGTTTAGTGGGGCGGGAGCCGTTCCACCAAGGCGGGTAGGCGCCCAACGCTTACCGACATGACTATCAGGGTATTTATCCTGGACTTGGCGCAACATAGCTATAAGAGTTTCGCGCAGGTGAGCCTCTGCAATCTCAATGTCATCGCCCTTTTTACAGAAGATGGGATCGCCAAAGACAACAGTGACTGGAATGTGCTCTCGGCGAAGATTTCGCTTAACGCCTTTAGTCCAGATTCTCTGACTTCCCCAAATAATTGTTGGAATTACTGGAACTCCTGCACCCATAGCAAGACGAACTGCGCCAGATTTTAATCCCTTAATCTCAAAACTTGTCGAGACCGTTCCTTCGGGGAAGATCCCGATAATCTCACCGGACTTAAGTGCGCGTAGTGCTGCCACGAATGAGGCTGCGCCATTTTCGCGATCGACATTTATATGGTGCATTCCCCGCATAAGAGGTCCAGCGAGTTTGTTATTAAAGACCTCTTTTTTTGCCATGAAGCGCACATATCGGCCAGCTGGAAGTGCGGCTGTTCCCGTAATCGCGAAATCGAGATAACTCACATGATTGATGGCAAGAATTGCTCCATCTTTCTTAGGAACATTGTCGACGCCTTGAAAATCAAATTGTAAATCTAAATATTTCCAGAGCGATTTGATTGCAACAATGACTGGGGGATAGACAAGATCAGCCATGAGTTGCCTTTGCCGCCATCGCTTGCTTATAGAGGCGCCCTGCGCGATAACTTGAGCGAACGAGAGGCCCGCTCATTACGCCAAGGAAACCAGCTTGCGTTGCCTCGGCCGCAAGCTCTACAAACTCTTCTGGCTTCACCCAACGCACAACGGGGTGGTGGCGATTAGTTGGGCGCAGGTACTGAGTAATTGTGATTAAGTCACAACCTGCGCTACGTAGATCAATAAGGGCCTGTGAGACCTCTTCGCGAGTTTCGCCGAGACCTAAAATTAAATTCGACTTAGTAATTAATCCAAAGTCGCGGGCCATTGTGATTACACGAAGAGATTTCTCGTAAGTAAAGGCAGGTCGGATCTCTTTAAAGATTCGTGGGACCGTCTCTAAGTTATGCGCAAAAACTTCAGGGCGAGTTTCAAAAATCTGATTAAGTAGGTCGGCCTTCGCGTGAAAATCAGGGGCCAACATCTCAACGCCGCAGCCTGGATTTAATTCATGGACTTGCTTGATAGTTTCGGCATAAAGCCAGGCACCTTCATCGGGAAGGTCATCTCGCGTAACGCCGGTAATAGTTGCATAGGCAAGTCCCATAGCTTGTACCGATTCGGCGACTTTGCGTGGCTCTTCACGATCTAAGGCATCGGGCTTTCCAGTATCAATGTTGCAAAAATCGCAGCGGCGCGTGCACTTGTCGCCACCGATTAAAAAAGTCGCCTCTTTATCTTCCCAGCATTCAAAAATATTTGGGCAAGCCGCTTCTTGGCAGACAGTATGTAAGCCCTCGGTTTTAACTAAGGAGCGAAGTCGCGTGTACTCAGGTCCCATATTTGCGCGCGTCTTGATCCACTCTGGCTTTCGCTCAATTGGAACGAGTGCATTACGAGCTTCCATGCGAATCATCTTGCGACCTTCAGGTTCAATGCTCATATGCTCACCCGCTTAAGCGACTCAAAGATATGTCGCTCAACAATCGGTGCTACTTCTTCAACTGTGATTGTGCGACCTAACTCTTTTTCCATCGACGTAACATCGGCATCAGCGATTCCGCAGGGAATAATCTGTTCAAAGGCCGATAAGTCGGGGCAGACGTTTAATGCAAAGCCATGCATGGTGACGCCTTTGGCAACACGAATTCCAATTGCCGCAATTTTTCGGTCGCCTTTTTCATCGCGAATCCAGACTCCGGAGCGACCTGCAAAACATTGAGCCGTAATTCCTAAATCTGCGCAGACTGCAATCAGACCACGTTCAATCTCGCGTACAAAACCAACGAGCTCAGTTGGTTTAGCTAGTCGAACAATTGGGTAACCGACTAGTTGACCAGGACCATGCCATGTAATTTTTCCGCCGCGATCGACATCGATAACTGGAGGTCCATCTTGTGGACGCTCGGATGCATCAGTACGGCGACCGGCAGTATAAACAGAGGGGTGTTGCAAGAGCAGAAGCGTATTGGGCCGTACTTTTTCAGCTACCTCGGAATGAATTGTGCGTTGAACGTCCCATGCTTTTTCATAGTCGATAAGTCCATGACGTGTGAGGGCAATCGCAGTTTCACTGGGGCTAATTAAAACAGGCACTTACCTAGCCTAAAGGTAGGATTGCCTCCTTACCAATTGGAAGCGAGATTTCACCGTGTCTGCACCCGTATTAAAGAAGAGCCGCCGCCCATTTATAACCGCCCTGATTGTGATCTTTATCTGGCTTGGCGCCAGTGGCGTATTTGGCCCTCTCTTTGGCTCACTCTCAACGGTCCAGAAAAATGACAACTCTGCCTTTTTGCCTCAAAATGCGGAATCAACTAAGGCTGCGAAAATCATTACGAACTTCTCTGCCGATCAAACTCAGACAATTCCAACGCTAGTTCTCTATCTCGGTACCGTTGATGATACAAAAATAGCTGGGTTGAACGCCCATTTAGCAACATTGGCGACGAGTTCGATTAAAGGCTCGAATATTCCAATCTCGAAATATTTAATTGCTGGTCAACCAATCTTTGCTTTTCCGTCACAAGATAAGAAGGCGTTACTTGTCAGTTTGCCGCTCACTTTTGATTCGGCCAGAGATTTGTTACCGAACAAAAAACCGGTGCTTCCAGAGATTATTAAA
>CAILBF010000124.1 GCA_903832395.1 uncultured Actinomycetes bacterium
AACAAAGTAATCTGTAATTCTTTCTCTATCTCTCCTATAGACTGCCTCACTGAACGCGAAAGCGTTCGTGGGGCCTATAGCTCAGTCGGTAGAGCAACGGACTTTTAATCCGTGGGTCGTCGGTTCGAGCCCGAATTGCTAGTTCAGCACATTCAGTTCTAAGCGTAAATTTATATTTAGTTATCTTCTCATCGCAGTATTCCATACTGGCTTTTGCCCCGCAAGACTTTGAAATGCATACCAAATGCATACCATTTTCAAGGTACCCCAAGGTTAGGCTGCCAGGTTTTCTAATCCTAGGCAGGACTTTTCCGCAGCTGATGAAATGGCTGATCCTCAGTAGCTTTGTTGGCGTAGTTTTGAATATCTATGCCCAGGATTTGCGAGATAAATTCCTGGCTGATAATTTTTGTCTTGGTGTCGGCTACATGAATGCCGGGGATAGGCACCAAGAAGTAATCCACTACCCGAAAGGTAAATATCCCCATGGCAAGAAAAGCGTACACATCAGAAGATCCAGCAATTTCATATCGTGCATTCGGTCTAATTGTATTTTTATGGACCACTCACCAGTCACTTTCCGCAGAAGTCCTCTCGCAATTTGCCACTGAGGGTCGTGATGCGGTTCAGAAAGCAATGGGTGAGTTGCGAAAAATGGGCCTGATTGTCACAAGACACCAAAGGACCGTAAATGGCCGTTGGATGACAGGGAACTATTTTACTCAAGGAACGGCTGACCTTATGGAAAAGTATGGGATCCGCCAACAGTCTGCAATGAATTACAAAGCCATAATGAAAATGTAGCAAAAACGCATCGTAGTAAACCAGAACCTGAAAAGCCGGTTATAGATTCCATGCTCTGCTATATAGCTTATTTAACAATATAGCTTATATAGCTAAATAGCTTATATAGCAGTAAGAATTATCCGAAAAAATTTCGGATAAAAAAACAAAATTGGTGCAAACACCAAGAAGAATCTAAAACCGGCTCTAAGGGCAAAATGAAAGTGATATGTTCGTTTTGCTAAACATTCATACCTGTCGTTATTAAACAATCCCCACAAGCCTGTTTCCAGCCGAATTTAGGCCATCTGTGGTCTGTATCTCTTGGATAATTTTCCAAGGAGGTTCAAATTATGGAAAAGAGATTTACGCCAAGTGAAGTTGCGCAGATTTGTGGCGTCAAGGTTGGAACCGTGCACGCATGGATTTCACGGCGGGAGATTGGTTCAGTAAAATTCGGCAGACGCCGCTTCATTACCCTCTTACAAATTCAAGAGCTATACAAAAACCGACAAACAAGCGATTTCATTGATCGCACATATGCCGATGGCCCAAAGCGCTAGTTATCATATAGCTTCACCTTGCAAGGTCATGTTTACCTGGTGTTACGCCCAGGGCAACCTATGACATAGGTTCAGTAGATGGAGTTGGATCAGTTCCGAATCGGTTGACTCCTTGAGTTCCCTTTGAGCAAAGCCAAACCAGCATGACTAATCCTCCAAATGGAATAAAAGTAATTAGCCACCACCAGCCTTTTCGATCGATATCGTGAAGTCTTCTGACAAATACAGAAATGCTTGGAATAAGAAGCGCATACCCAACAAGATTTAAGGGCAATACGTAGAGTTCGAGGCCAGGGTTGTTACTCCCCGAAACTCCCGGAAACAAGGCAGCATCGAGGACCTCCGCAACAGCAACTGATAGCCAAAAGAAGAGAACCCAGTACCAGAATTCTGATCTCTGCGCTCGCCCCCGAAAATTTGCATAATTACTAAATCCTGACTTCACAGCATTTTGAAAATTCATTTTAATTCCTCCTTAAATTGATGAAGCGTGAAAAGTTGGGGATGGGCTCGGGCTCGAGTCATCATAAAACGACGAATACTCGGGATAAAAGTCTTGATCAAAAAGTCTTCCCGAATTAATCCAAGTTTTCAGATTTTTGATAACTAGCGAGGTTTCAGTTTTTTGAGTTCTGACATAGGCATTTTTTGTTGGTGAAAAGCATTCCGGCTTATCGTATGCAAAGTCATAGATCCTTTGATCCGATTGGAATACATTTACAAGTGAGTTTATTAGGGAGCTACTATTACTTAAATCGTTTGGGTTTTGGAGATGGTAGCTCCAATTTGAGTGGTAATCACTCCATAAAACTTTTCCTATTTGCTCCTCTGAAAGAATCTGATGCTTCAATTTTCCACAGGAGCTAATTCCAGAGACGAAATTGGACGGAATAATATGAAGCGAGGCGCTCGCAATAAAAGCGATTACCACCAAGCCAAGAACTGCGACTCCTTTCTTGGCTTGTGAAATTTTTATATTAATCATTAGATTCTGGCAAAGTCCGAAGGGCTGATTTCAAATTCAGAGCTTCGAAAGTCCAACTCCAATGGTTGGAGGGAAGCATGTGCACCATTCATTTCGTCACGACGTGAATGAATATTTGAATCACGATAAACTGCGACCGCTTCTTCATACTGTGCACGGAGTAAAATCTTCTTACTTTCTAGAACTTCAAGCTCAAGATCCAGCAGCTTACTTGTGTCAATGTCATGCTCTTCAAGTGAAGCGCCTGAAGCAAACTTTGCCGCATCACGTCGAGTTTGCATGCGTCGAAGCATCCAAACCTTGCGCTTTGCTTTGTGGACTGCGCTTTCGATTTCAGAATAATGCATAAATGAGATTGCAATTCCTGCCAATACGAAAGTCAGTTGGAATGCAGAATAGAAAGCCCAGAGGTAATAAAGCTTTCCAGTGGAGCTCAATCCGGTGAGATTGCCTGAACTATTAAGTGAATAACGTGCACGGACGTTTGAGAGGAAAACTATCAAAACCACAACGAAGACAGCTACACCCGAGAAGAAGCTATTGAACAGGCCTGACTTAGGACGTGTGCGATCAAACTTTGATTTGAAAATAATTCCAAGTATGTGAGCAATACCAACCGAAAGACCACTAGCAGCAAGGGCTATAAGCGCTGCAGTTCCTGAATGCTCACCCATTAAGAATTTGAAAGCGGGGACAGTGATGAAGTACTCACCGATAAATAGAAGAAATAGAAATGGGAGGTAAAAGCCATTCCCAATCATTCTGAATCGAGCGAACTTGGCCATTGGTACTTCGTCGGTGCCGCCATCTAATTGTGCTTGGAGGCGATTAAGTTCTACTTCTGCTCGCTCAAGATTCTTTTCCATAGCGGAAGAGCGCCCCTTTTCCTGGATCTGTGTCTTTAAGGCACCAATCTTTTGGGCTTCTCTGCCTAGTTTCATTTGTTCAAGCTCCAGGTCTAACTCACGACCCTGAGCTGCATAGTTGCGTTGCAATTGGATTAAAAACGGAACGCTATTACGTCCCCAATCTTGACGAGGTACCTGGTTCTTGCCATCTCGCTTGCCTTGCTTACGAGCCAGAGCAATTACTTCTTTATTAGTTTTTGATGTATTTTTCTTAGTCATTTTATTCTCCTTTTAGTTTTGGTGGGTTAGAAGCCTGAGAGATCAGACTGTTGATTGATGTGGTTTATTCCGATTGTGTTGAAGTAGCAGATCCAATAAGAAGCGACCTGGTTAAGCAGTGTTATTGGATATTTTGAGTTGTGCTGACCAACCAAAACAACGTTGACTGATTGGTTATTGCTTGACTGTGATTGAGCATCCTTATTAGCGAGAGTGCAGGTGGAGTTGTTATCACTTCCGACTAGTCGACGTGGAAGGGAAAGAGAGACTTCATCAACCATGTCGGAAGCGATAACAAGTGTTAAGTGAGCGGAAGGAAACTCACCGTGTGCGGCTTGGAGATTGCTCAGGCTTGAGGAAATTGCCCCTGCAACATCAGAACCCATTGCAATACCTGGCTTTGCGATGAAATCCTTGAGTCGAAGGAGGGCACCTGCAGTTTGCTTTGCATCTTGGCAGATTGTTGTTGCAGGGATTGTCAGCGCATCGGGAAGTAGCTGCTGCTGACCGAGGCTGCTGACAACTTGCTTTACGCACTCAGTCTGATCGGCTAGGAGAGCTGAGTTCTGCCAAATCTGTGTTCGTGCTAGCTCCAGCTTGCTCCAAAGCTGGCGAGCCCCCTCAACGTTCAAGTTCTTATCAACTATGAAGGAGTAGAGGCTTTGACTGCTGGAAAGTGAAACAAGGACGATTCTTGGGGCTTGAGCGGAGTTCTGAGTGATGAATTGAATGCTCAATCCCCGAGGAGCTACTGGATTCTGGGCGAAAGGGTTTCCCAGAGACTGTCCGGCCATGAAATCCTTAATTCCTGACCCCAAGGCATCGAGCTGAGCCATTGGATTTGTAGACCCAGAAAGGTCTAGGACGTAAGTAGCGACCTCGGGGGTCGGCATAGGAGGGAGAGCGCCTCCATCTATAACTGTTTTCACGCTGTTCCATGGTGAACAAGCCGTCAGTGGAAGGACAAGTAAAACTGACCCGAAAACAGCTGCAAAAGCCTTAAAAGCATTGTTTCTTACTGCTTCTAGAACTCCATATTCAAACATTTTGATCTCCTCTTGAAGTGCCTATCACTTCTATAAGATTTATAGTAATTTATAGAAACCTACAATGTCAACCCCTCAAACCCAGTTTTCTTTTATGGCGTGTCGCTTTTGGGCCATCTGAGCGTAAATCAGGAGGGAAGAAGCCCATTTTCAACTTCTAGAGCTTGGGATATAAACGTGATATAGTTTTTATAGAATCAATCAGGAGGTTGTAATGAAGATCAGTGGACTCAAATTGCGCCAGAGCTTAGAAAATGAGCTCGGCTTGGAGTCTGATCGTGCTCGTGAGTTGCCCGTTTCTAAAACAGCTCAGGAAATATCAATTTTGTGGGGAAAGAACAAGCTCCCTGACATAGGGCAAGAGGGATTCACTGCTTTGGCAAAGGCTGGACTTCTCGCTGGAGTCGCCGGTATGCAAAAAATTGAAACCCTGCTTTATAAGTTCATTCCCGAACCATCTGCGAGCACAAACTTAAGTCAAATCAAGGAAGATATTTCGGCATTAGCGAAAAAGCGCCAGTCTGTTCTTAACTTGAGCCGGCATCGGTCTACTTGTGTAAATGCACACCTAAATGTTTTGGACCCAGAAAAACTTCTCGAACGTATTTATTCAGCCTATTTACCGCCTGCTGAATTGAAGAAGTTCAAAGCCCGCTCGAATGCACTTTTGAAAAAAGACATCAGCAATAAGGTTGATCTAGCTGAATGGATAAAGAACTCACATGAACTCCTCAGAGATATAACGACATCGGCTCGTGGAGATTCTCTGACTGGAGATGAATCTGATTTCGAACTTGGAAAAGGAATAATTAGTGAAAAAGCATTACCAACTTACCTTAAACAATGGGATGCCTTTTTAAGAGAAAAAATTGGCCCTGACTTTGGGCTAGTTTTTAATCAAGAAGATAGTCCGCTCACTGAACAGCTGCGAGAACTTGAAACTGCTGAAATGCGAAGCTGGACGACAATTGTAAATGATATGACGGAAGCAAAGATGGATCCACAATTCCAAAAAAGAATCACTTCACATTCTCAAACCAGGACTTCGACAGGTAATGAAATAATATCTTCACAATTCCCAGTGAAAGATAAAACCTGCACAATTCAACGAAGTCTCACTGGGTTGTCAAAAGAATTTATAGGGGAATTTATAGAAGACATGTACGCTCAATTAGAAATCTATAAAGGGAATGGAATTTTCTCTGCTTCTATGAGTATGGGCAGGGCCGTAATCACTGTTTCCTTGCCTGCAGCAACGAAGGCAGATTTAAAACAAGTGGAGGCTTGGCTAGTCAAAAAGTTTTATTAGGAGTCCGTTTCTCCTACGAACCAACTATTTGTGTCAGGATTACCCATATAAACCCCTTTGAAAGGTAGCTCCATGCCGGCACTAAGACCAGGAGACCCGACTAGATTGGGAAACTGGACTCTTACTCGTCGGATTGCTGAAGGTGGAGCAGGAAATATATTTCAAGGTGTCAGAGGAATCGATGATTCTGAGAATGCCGCAATCAAGGTCTTAAAAGATGAAGCGTTTGATGTTGTAGGAACGCAAGAATACCTAAAGCGAGAAGTAGCGGCGCTGAAGTTAGTGGACCATGAAAATGTGGCCAAATTGATCGAGGCGAATTTCGAATCAGGTGAGATGTGGCTAGCAACAGAATATGTTTATGGACCAAACCTAGAAACTTTTTTGAAGCAAAATCCAGACGGCATTAATGAGCATCGCTGGTTTCAAATTGCTGAAAACATATTTAGTGGTTTAGTGGCTGTGCACTCCCATAACATTATTCACAGAGACATAAAGCCAAGTAACATAATGCTGAGCGAGCAAACTCGAGCAGCCAAAATAATCGATTTTGGTATTTCTTACGTTCCTTCATTTACTGCATTCTCAGCAAGAGACCAATTTGAAGGTTCTAGATTGTTTGCAGCGCCTGAAAATATTTCGCTCAAGGATGATCCGAAGATGGATGTGTTTAGTGCAGCAGTTACTCTGGCATATCTAGGTAAAGGAAGCTCCATTTGGAGAAGTGAAACCCCATCACAACTAACTGAAAGCATAATTAAAGGTATTCCGAATTTAGATGGGCTTACAAAAAATCAGCAAGAGTTCCTAAAGCCTCTCTTAGCCAAACTTCCATCAGAACGGTCCTCATCAGAAGAGGCCCATAGTAAATGTCTAGATTATCTTCAATTTCTAGTAGGCAAAGGAAAGCAGCCAAAAGAAAATAAAACTTTGAAGTACAAGAAGCGTTTGCTCCACAGAAAAGGTGCAACTCTGTCAGTGATGATGCTAGTTCTAGTGGGTATTGCCGGCTCAGGGCTGTACGCAACTTCAAATAAAAAAGTAGAGAATCCAACAGGCAGCAACGTGGCTAACGATCAGGTAAGCACCAGATCTGCTTCTAAATCAAAAACAGGTCCATCGTTGCCAGCCCCAACTCCCTCGCCCTTTGCCTCACACTCAGACCAAAATAGCGCTTCTGTTACGCCAGAAATAACAAAATGGTTAAACGAAGCAGAAAACGCATACAACAAAAATGACTTATCAGCAGCCTTGCAATTCAGCTTGTTAGCAGCAAATAAGGGGAATGCTCAAGGTGCCTACAGAGCGGGCTTTATTCTTGAAAAGCAAGGGAAAAAATTGGAGGCAATAAAGTGGTTGACCGAATCGGCTAAGTTTGGTTACCTAGATGCATTCAATTCGCTAGGACTAATTTATTCTAAAGAAAAAAATGTCGAAGTTGCAAAAAAGTGGTGGCAAAAAGGAACTGATGCTGGGAACACGGCATCTATGTGGAATTTAGCTTTGCAATATCAGGATGAAAATAATACGACTGCTGCTAAGGCAATTTATCTAAAAGCTGCATTGCTAGGACATGTAAATTCTATGTTTAACCTCGGACTAATTTATGATAATGCTGGTGATCTAAAAAATGCCGTTAAATGGTACGCAAAATCTGCTGATGGTGGACTTGCTGTAGGGGCGCTTAACGCTGGAGTACTTTATGAAAAGACAGCGGATTGGATTAATTCCAAGAAGTACTATGAAATAGGCGCTAATAAGGGTGATCCAGAATCTATGTACGGCTTGGCTTACCACCTGCAATATCATCTAAATGATTTAAGTTCAGCATGCACCTGGTACACAAAGTCAGCGTCTCTTGGCAATTCAAAGGCTATAACTGCAGAAAAGAATTTCTGCTCAAGTTCAGTTCAACAGCCTTCTTCGGCACCAACTAGTGCAACGCCAGGAAATACCGCTTCCCCCACGCCTAGTGCGAATCCAATACGATTTTCATACCCGACGGCAGCGAATGCTGTCACTTCATCTGTGTATGGAAGACCATTTCGGGATACAACAGGGGGATTGGGCGGCTATTGGTATATCCCTGTAAACAACCTGGGCGCCGAAAATACAGTCGATTTTAATGGCCTGCAGGTTAGAGAGTCTGGAGCTACCGACCAAGCTTGGACTTCTATCCCGTACACACTTAAGACATCAATAGTCGGAAATAAAACAGAAATTGATGCACTGGTTAGTCAATTCTTCTTAGATTTTGGATGGAAACCAAATTTTTGCCCAGAATTCAGATTAGTTAAGGAAGAATCCAACAGAGTCATCAAAATATGGACAAAATCAGGGATAATTGATTGCGAACAATCAGGCGGTCCTTAGACGTGAAACATACTTTGGATGCCAGAAGTTCGAATGGGGAATCATTGTGCGTGCTCGCCTAGTTGTCCTTCTTTGTGCTTTGTTCGCATTTAGCACGATTACATTTTGCGGAACAGGTAACGCAGAAGATCTAGCCAACTGGCTTCCAATTTCGTCGGTAACACCTGGTGCATTAAATCCGGCTGTCAATCAATCCAATATCGGTAAAACTATTTGCATTGTCGGTTACACAACTAAAATTCGCCCTTCTTCTTCGTACACGACTACCCTGAAAAAGAAACAATTGATTTCAAGCTATTCCAGGTATGCGACAACCTTGACGTCGCTTGTTGAAGAGGATCATTTGATCCCGCTAGAAATCGGAGGTAATCCAACCGATGTTAGAAACCTCTGGCCAGAGTTATGGAATGGAAATTGGGGAGCGCATAAGAAAGATACTTTGGAGAACAAACT
>CAILBF010000125.1 GCA_903832395.1 uncultured Actinomycetes bacterium
AGCTCCAGTAACGGCAATTGGTTTCTTGCTGGCACTTATGTTACGTGAGACTCCACTGCGCACTTCACATGATTACGCCGCAGCGCGAGAAGAGGCAGCTGGCGAAACTCTTGGTTAATGCAATCTCCATTTAAGGATCTGCCGCGCGAGATTTCAGTTCTCGTCGCGGCATCCTTCTTTGTGGCAGTTGGTTTTGGAATTGTTCTACCTGCGATCCCTGTATTTGCCCGAACTTTTGGTGTAAACAACGCGGCAATAGGTCTGATTATTTCGATGTTTGCAATCACTCGTTTTGCCTCCGGTTTAATTTCGGGAAAACTCGTTGATTTATTTGGCGAACGAGCGGTTTTCTCCAGCGGAGTTTTAATGGTTGCAATCTTTGTTTTCTTAGCCGGCATGGCCACGTCATATTCGCAACTGCTCTTCTTTCGCGCTGCAGGTGGGCTTGGCTCGTCAATGTTTTCCGTTGCAGCGGGTTCAGTCATTATGCGATCAGTCGATGATGAGCACCGTGGCCGAGCTCAGTCGGTCTACAACGGTGCCTTTTTAGTCGGTGGCGTTTCCGGCCCTGCCATCGGTGGATTGCTCTCGCTTATTTCACTACGTGCACCGTTTTTTGCTTACTCTGCAATGTTGCTTACTTCAGGCGTGGTTGCACACTTTTTTCTCAAAGGTAGCAAAATCGGCAAGCGGGAAAAGAATGTTGATACGAGTAATCACACCACCGTGCGCGAAGCGCTTTCCATGAAGCCTTACCGAATTGCACTGGTCTTATCATTTATCGGAAACTGGGTTGTTTTTGGCTTGCGGGCATCGATCATGCCGGTCTTTGTCACCGAAGAGCTGCATGCCAGCACAGCTGTAGTTGGTTATGGTTTTGCACTCAGCGCTATTTTCCAAGGCGCATTGCTTATGAGAGGTGGGCGATTGTCCGATAGCAAGGGCCGAAGAATTGCCTCAATTATTGGTTCGAGTATCGCGTTATGTGGCGTTCTGGTCATGACTTTAGCGGTTCATCCATGGATGTATTTAGTTGCAATGTCCATAATTGGAATTGGTTCTGCCTTCCTTTCTACAACTCCGGCCAGCATTGTCGGTGACATCATTCATGGTCGCGGCGGCCAAGTGATTGCAGTATTTCAAATGGCAGGAGACGCCGGAATGATTGTGGGACCTTTAGTTATCGGCGCACTCTCGGATATGTATTCTTACCGCACGGCCTTTGCCGTTTCATCCGCTGTTTTTGCGATAGGAACCCTGCTAACGACAAGAATTCCAGAAACGCGTCAGAGTTTTCTCGGTGAGAAAGGCGAAAAGCCCCAGGTTGGAAACCTGGAGCCTCTCGTTTAAAACTATCTTTTAATTATTGCGCAAGATTGATAATAAACGCAGAACTTCCATATAGAGCCACACAATTGTGACCATTAAACCAAAGGCTGCGCGCCATGACTCTTGCTCAGGAAGACCAGCATTGATTCCCTTTTGAATTTGATCAAAATCTAGAATCAAGAAGAAGCTTGCAAGCACCATTCCACCAGTTGCAATAATTAAACCAAATCCGCCGATGCTATAGATGCTAGCGCCGAAGAGTGAGCCGATCATTGAGACAAGACCTAAAACAAGGTACCCAATCAACGCAGTCATTAGGACTTTGGTGAACTTTGGAGTCACTCGGATGCGCCCACTCTTGTAAGCGAACAACATTCCAGTGAACGCACAAATTGTTACAAGGATTGCCTGGCTAACGATGCCTTGATACATAGTGTTGTAAAGGTGGCTGATAGTGCCAAGAGCTAAACCTTCAAAGGCTGCATAAGCAATGACCATTGCCGGCTTTACTGATTTACTAAAACTATTAACCATGGCTAGAGCAAAACCACCAAAGACTCCGAGCAACATTGCTCCGCCGCCTAAGTTAAGTGTCCATGCAGCTGCACCAACGGCAACTAAAACTGCAAATAAAATTCCAGTACGTGTGACAACATCATCAATCGTCATGCGACCTGTGCGCAAAGATGATGCGGCAGGTGCGTTGTATAGATTCTCTAACGCTGCGTCGGTCTCAGTTGTTGCTTTGGGATCAAATGCAGCGTAACCACGCTGATTAAACGCCCGTCCTAAAACAGGGTTTGAACTGCGCATATTGTCTCTCTCCTTTTTGTCTAACTCCCAGAAGCTCTGGCAGTTATCTTGTAGAACAAGTTTAGGGCTAAGAAGATTCCCTCGGCCCCTCAAATTATGGTTTAACCTGCGAATTGGCTGGTAACTACGTCGAACTGAGAACGCGATCAAAGAGGGCAAAGGCGCGCTCCCTGTGGCCAGCATCATCGGCCTTCATCGCATCGGCAACTGGTCCCCATTTTTCGGGTGGAACTCCTATGGTCTCGACCATTCTTCCGAGTGCATCGCCATCGACTTCTGGGTGAAATTGAACGGCCCAAGCATTTCCCTTTCGAAAGGCAATAGCGGCCTGCGCATCGGTTCCGAGTATTTCCACACCTGGAATTGAATTGATACTTTCTGGAATTATAAAATCCTCGTGCCAAAGCGCCCAGCCGCCCTCATTAAAATCTGGCGAATGAATATCAATCTGCTTAAAGCCAATGTTTTTGACTTCGCGTCTCTCTACCTCGCCACCAAGTGCCCTTGCCATAACTTGTGATCCATAACAAATACCAAAAAATGGTTTATCAGTTTCGAACCTTGACTTCACAAGTTCGATCTCCCTTACCGAAGTAGGGTGCTCATAACCCGTCGAAACCGAGTTGGGCGAGCCAAGAATTATTATTAAATCAGCCGCGAGTAAATCTTGAGATTCCCAAGTTTGTTCACGAAAGAAGCGCTCAACTGTGTGTCCGCGCAAATCTGCCCATTGACCTAATAGTGAGAGCTCTGCAGCGACACTCTCGTGGCTAAGAATTGCAATTTTTGACATGTGCGCATCCTATTTCAATTTGAGTGAGTTGACTCATCGGTTAAATGAGGAGAGCCCCGCCGATTTCTCGACGGGGCCCACTTTCCCTCGATGCTTGGAACTAGGAGGACAACTTCAGAGGATTAACCCTGACCAACTTTGATCTTTGCCTTGCTGTGGTATGCCTTCACAATTGAAATCGCAGCTTGTGCGAAACTGTTTGTGTAGGTTGCATTTAGATTAACGGCAGCGACCTTAGCTGCAGTCCACACACCGTAATCGATGCGGCCCTTTTGCTCTGCGCGTAATACGCCAAGTGCAGCGCCTACAGGCATTCTGATTCCAGGGTTATACATAACCTTTTCATCATTAAGTGCTGATACATAGGTATCGATACCGACACCTGCATAGTAATCGGCAGGCATTGCCTTAGCGATCTGCAGGGCAGTATGGGCATCAATCCAAGCCATTGTGTCGTACATTGCGCTAACGACGCCTTGTGCTTGTGCTGGGTGCGCATTGATCCAGTCAGTCATTCCATACACTGATGTTGCAACATAGTTGTAACCAAGAGCTGCTTTGGTCAGATTACCGTAGCGCATATCAGTTAAAACATATCCCAACTTCTGTCCTAGAATTGCGGAGATTGTTGGCTCAGTTGTCATTCCGCAATCAA
>CAILBF010000126.1 GCA_903832395.1 uncultured Actinomycetes bacterium
CAATAGGCACTTTGGCTAGATTACGAGCGAAATGCAGCCACTCCTCCATGCCGACTGCACATACCCCTATGCCCAGCGCTGTACGAATAAGTGCCGTCAACACATTTTCCTGTTGCGCCATCAGGCCAAGTTCCAGAAGAGACTACGGGCGCTTTCACATTATTCGCTGTGGACGTACCACTAGTACCTGAAGAGTAACTACTCACAACGCCAATATATTTTTGATAAGCAGAGTACCAATTCTTTGCAATTGTAAGTTGCGCTGTGTGCAGTGAAATCTGGCCAGAACAAACCAGAGCATGGAGTTTATTTTCAATTTTATCTTTCAGTCTTGCTCCAGACGCGCCTGCATATGGTTCTGGCCAAAGGTTCTTTGGGTCTGAAGGACTTCCGCCGATTTCTAATGAAATCAAATGGTCTTCCTCAAAATCCCCTGTTGTGCTGTCATGATAGAACGAGTACGCACCTGCAAGTTGTTCTCGTTTCAATCCAGTTGTGTAGGAAGAAGAGGGGCGTATTGTTTTTGTGTACCCAGAAACACAAATTGTTGAGTTGATGTTTGCTTGAGTTACATCCGAGTTTAATGCTCCTGGTGTTACGGAAGGTATGGGAAGTATCGGATTCACCGCGTTCGCTACTGGAGAAATTGGCAAGACTGTAATTAGGGAGGCAATAAAGACTAAGTACCTAATGTTCCTCATTTACTTTATTGGACAACCCAAAGATTTGAATTTTGATACATAACTGGATAAATCTCCTATTGGAAAATTTGCCACAGTAGCGGCTTGAACAGACGAATTAATTTTAAAGGAAAATTGCTTTTTCGTTTTCAGTATGATTGAAGTTAAGGCCTTTGGAGCGAGTATTGCAATGCCTGAAAAATCTTTCATCTCAACGTACTTAATATTAAGCACTTTTCCTGAATCAATTTTAGCCAAAGCAAATCCCTGACTTGTTAAATCAGATTGTGGGTAAATACCGATTGGCTCTGAATAAATCAAAACTCCTAATTTTTTGTTCGTGCACTGAATTTCAATAGTACTTGTCAATTCTGTCCCTAAATCTGAACTACCGTGATTATCTGCTTCCATATAAACTGTTATTGTTTTACTAAATCCATCATTATTATTTAGTAGCGTCCATTTTATTGGTACGCATTTATTTAAAATTGCTCCAGTACTATCTTGAAAATTTCCACTTGAATCAACGTCCACCGCTGTCGTCATTCCAAAACCACACTCATCTGATGTACTACCCAGAGCAACACTTGTATTAAAGAAAAATTGAGACAACAGGGATAGGGAAGCCAGCAGCGCAATCCTTTTCATGGTTATAAGTGTCTACCAAAAAGCACTTTAGTTCTAGTGCTTAAGTGGGCTGATTATTATTAGAATTAGTCTTTTCCAGCGCGCCAATACTTTTGGGATGACTACTTAAGTATTTGGCTACGCGAAATAAAAGATAACCTCTTCTTCAAATACTCAGAATTTTGCATAAGTTTTTGGCTTGCCAGTATTTATAGAGGTAGATTTAAATTCAACCCTAGGGGTTGGAGGCAGATATAGAGGAGCCAAGGACATCGATCACGCGCATAAAACTATCGTACAAAGCGTATGCTTTAGTTATGTTAGAGGCAGGCAAAAGTCGGTCAGCACTTGAGGTGCTATATGTTGTAAGAACTGGTTTAGTCGTAGGTTGGCTAGTTTTGACTGGTATACAAGAAGCATTAAAGCCTTCACCTCCCACAGTCTGTGAACAATTAGCGAGTTCATCTGATCCTAGAATTCAGGCGCAAGGGATTGATTGTCTTAATCAAAATCAACCGTAAAACCTAGCAACCGACAGGCAACTTACCCTTCTTAGTACTTAAGATCTTTTTCGCACTTGCAATACAGGCCATGTATTTCTTGGTTAGATCTTTAATCTGTTGCGAGGCCTCCTCGAGAGAGGCGGTTAGATCCCAATTGTTTTGTGTTAGATCGTTAACTTGAGAAATTAGATCGTCGGCTTGCGTCTGTGCGTCGCTGGTCGCTGTTGTACTTTGAACCTGTTGAGTACTCATAGAATCAACGGCAGCAGCAAATGCAAGATTCGCATAGCGACCAACAATTGAGAATAGCGTTAAATACGATCCGTCACTTTCTTGCGTCGTACAACTGTTTTTAAGTTTTGCCCCTGTAACGATTCCTACAAGCGTTACTTTGCCCTTAGTGATACTGAGGACAGGTCCGCCACTATCGCCTTTACAAGTATCTCCTACACTTGATCGGACATAGCCCGAATTTGGATAAAGTGCATTAGTTATAGTTATAAAACTCCCACTATAAGTATTTGGGTTTAGTGACGCTGAATTTGAGGCGTCTGAAGTAGAGCCATAACCAACGATCATTAACCATTCGGCTGAATTTCTCATTGAGAGCATTTCTGCCTCAGAGGCAAGAGATACGGTTTCGGTTAGCGGTAAAGGGTCGGAAATTGTTAGAAAGGCTAAATCGTCTGTGCCAACTGTTGCGTTGCTTCCATTTTTAAAGTCCGAGGTAATCTGAACGGTTTTAACTTGGTTAATCCGAGAGTAGGCCGTTACCATGCTACTTCCAGGATTCCCTACATAAATTCCTTTTGATACCAAGCCGTTAATATCTAAAACACAATGTGCGGCGGTAACAATAATAAGTGGACTAATAATTGCTCCTGAGCAATTTTCTGAATTTAAAGGATCCGTCTCAGTCATTATCGGAACGACAAAAGGGCTACCAGTAGCGTCTTTTCCATTTTCAACAGCAACAGCAGGTAGCACTGGAATTAAAGAAAGGGTTAGAGCAAAGATCAAGGCACGTTTTATCATTTTTTCAGGATACTCACTTAGACCGACAAGAGGTGAGCGGTAGCCTTTTCTCTTCAGTAACGGCTACTGCCTAAGTCTCCATAGTTGAGCCCTTGCGGGCGAGGCGTGAGACGACTGATCTTCGGCAACTGCTTAGGTTTTACCTCATTTCCTGTACCTGAGACCTGGCGGCTTGCTAAGCAAACACCGATTAAGGGTGCCCTCATATCAAGTATGCATTCTGGTATGCATTGGTGATCTCAGTTTGGTTGAGATTGTCAGGGCTTGATGTCAGACTGCTCTCAAGAAGAAAATTTCATATTGATTTCAGGTTGCGTATCCACGGATTTAATATAGCGCGGTATTTGGTGGGGCGGGTCGGGCTCGAACCGACGACTACCGAATTATGAGTTCGGGGCTCTAACCAA
>CAILBF010000127.1 GCA_903832395.1 uncultured Actinomycetes bacterium
AATCACGTTTTAATGTGGGGCCGCAATCAAAGCGTGGTCGATGAGATAAATGAAAAGAACACAAATTCAAAGTATCTCAATAACAATGTCTTGCCTGCAGGCTTGCGTGCAACTACAGATTTAGTCGAAGCTTTTGATTATTCATCGATTTATGTTTTAGCAATTCCGGCCCAAACGCTTCGCGCGAATTTAATTGCCTGGAAAGAGTTAGCGCCTCCAAATGCCCTATTCATCAGCACTTTGAAGGGAATTGAAACGGGAACATCGCTTCGCATGTCGCAGATTATTGAGGAGGTAATTGGCACTGAGAATGTAGCGATTATTACCGGCCCTAATTTAGCCAACGAATTAATTTTGCGCCAGCCAGCGGGGGCAGTTGTTGCCGCACACACAACAATCATTGCCGAAAAAGTAGTGCAGTTATTTGCAACACCGTACTACCGCGTGTACACATCCACCGATATTTTGGGCTGCGAATATGCAGGGGCAATTAAATCGATCATTGCTTTGGCCGTCGGAATGTCGATTGGCATGGGCTTCGGTGAAAATACTCAAGCCATGGTGATTACTCGCGGCCTCAATGAAGTAGCTCGATTATCGGCTGCCCATGGCGCCGATCCACTCAGTGCTGCAGGTTTAGCTGGCATGGGTGATTTGGTCGCTAGTTGTGGTTCTCCGCTTTCTCGTAACCGCACATTTGGCGAGGCGCTAGGGCGCTCAGGGTCAATGGATATTGCGCGCGAACAAGTGTCAAAGACGGTTGAAGGCGTAGCCTCTTCCAGTGCAGTTCTTGAAATTGCCCGCCGCGTTGGAATCGAGGTCCCAGTGATCGAAGCCGTTGCCGATGTGTGTGCTGGCACAATCTCTCCGATGGAGGCCTTTGATCGCCTCATGGAGATTACAACGCGTGGAGAGAACTTCATTCGATGAGTAATAAAAAAACCGTTGCCATTATCTGCGGTGGCCGCAGCAGCGAACACGAGATTTCATGTCTATCGGCTGGGGGAGTTAGGGCGGGTTTAGATTCAACTAAGTTTGATGCCGTTCTCATTGGAATTACTAAGGCGGGCAACTGGGTTTTATTACCAAGTGATTATCCTTTAGCGATAATTAATGGCGTTCTTCCAGTCGTTGATGAAAAGGCCACACCATTAGTTGCCGATGTACATGGATTCTCGGTCAATGGAAGCCCTTTAAAGATCGATGTAGTTTTCCCGGCGTTGCACGGCCCATTCGGTGAAGATGGCACAATTCAAGGTTTTCTCGAAATCGCTGACTTTGCTTATGTTGGCAGCGGGGTGATGGCATCGGCAGCTGCGATGGATAAATCGTTTTCAAAGACAATCTTTGCTGCAGCTGGAATGCACGTGGCTAGCGGGATCGTTGTAACAAGTGATGACTGGAAAACAAAGGTTTCTGGTATTTCATTTCCAGTCTTTGTTAAACCTGCCCGCGGTGGATCTAGCCGAGGCACTCATAAAGTTAAGTCAGCGCCTGAGCTCGAAGCCGCGCTTAAAGATGCATTTACTTTTGATCGCAAAGTAATGATTGAAGCGGCAATTATGGGGCGTGAAATAGAGTGCGCAGTTCTAGAACATGGTGGCGCTTTGCAAGCCTCAGAGGTTGGCGAAATCATTATCGATTCTAAGTTTGAGTTCTACGATTTCGAGGCTAAGTATTTAGATGGCGCCACAACTGTAAAAGTTCCAGCCGGTATTCCTGCATCAGCAAGTGATGAGATTCGCGCTAAGGCCGTACAAGCCTTCAAGTCACTTGGTTGCAGTGGATTAGCCCGAGTTGATTTCTTCTATACGGACAAAGGTGAAGTGGTAATTAACGAAATTAATACGATGCCGGGATTCACTTCAACTTCCGTTTACCCAAAATTAATGGCCGCCAGTGGCGTGGACTAT
>CAILBF010000128.1 GCA_903832395.1 uncultured Actinomycetes bacterium
AGCAGCTATCATTTCTAGATAAATGAACTGACCTATGAGTGAAACGATTTTATGACGATGCAACAGGCAAAATAAGTGGGCCCAGACGGGCTCGAACCGTCGACCCACGGATTAAAAGTACGCTGTTTCCTTATCCACCTTTGTCCTGCTTTGTGTAAGGAAGTCTAGCCCACACGGGAGACATACAAAAAAGGTCGTTAAAGGGTCCTATCCAGAAGGTTTAATTGCATCCAAGAACTGCATCCAAATTTGCCTCACGGCGAACTGACTCCAATAACGATGGTTTTAGGGATAACTGAGCAGTAGGTACTAATTAAAGGAATCAAGTGCTTTCTTTCGAAGGTCTGCGTATTCCTCCTGGTTAATGATGCCGTCCTCAAGTAGTTCGTCCAACTCTAGTAGTCGAGTTTTCAAGGGCTTCTGAGGAGAATGTGTAACTCCTTCAACTTGAATTGCCAAGCTTACTCCTGAAAGTTTAGTTTCAAATTTCTCAATAGCTGACAACATTATTTTATGATTTGCCAACCACTGCGCAGAGTTATGTTCCAGCTGGGTAATAAGGGTTCCAATCACCTCTGCGTCTTCGTCTGACATGGGGATAAGTTCCTTGAATGACTCCCAAATTTCGATTGATTTTATCCAAAGTTCATCTACTAGCTGATAAGAATCACGGAATAGATTCTCGTTCGCGAGTCCGACTTCATGGGCTATTGCCATCTCCTCCTGAACTTTTGGATATTCCGCTGGGTTTAATTCTTCTAATTTATTTAGTTTCGTAATTAAGTTTGCCCACCGCCCTCCATATCCTGTTTCGAAATTCTCTAAATTTTCCTTGTTTTTAAAAGTAGTAGTGGCTTCCACCCACTGAAGATATAGACCACTACTTATATTGTTCATGGACTCCAAATTGGCTCGATGCATAGCTAGCGGCTGCACAGTGGGCGCAATCTCTGAAGCATAGTATTTCGCCGCAGCCTTGGAATTTCCAGAAATCAAATATTGAATCGTCACATTTCGAAATTCATCCACAGCTAAATCACATCGTTCATGTTCTTCGATTAAGAAATCTAGAGAAAAGTTAGTTGGAACAATTTCCTTTGATTGTTCAAATATAGATACACATTGATTTAGTAATTCACAACAATTACCGTAAACATTCTCGACGAGAGCAACGTTTCTCTCATATTCAGCCTGCTTATTTGCAAATGCAGTTTGTTGTTTTATCGCGAGTGTTGTTGGGTCTGTACCAAAAAGTGTATTTAAGGACCACTGAAGGTTGGCTGCACCTCCGATTGCATCTCCTATCGAGCTCCCGCTTGGCGCACTTGAGAATGGGTTTCTAGCCATTTTCCTTCCCCTTTCACTGCTGGATATAAATGTATTTACCCGTCAGCCATTGGTTAGATGTCGGGATTGAAACACTTGCAAGATAGTCATAGGTGGCTTTCCAACTCTGTTTCCGATTGAGAGTCCAGAATCCAGTAACAGCGGCAGTCGCATTGGAGGTTCCAACCATAAATTTAGTTTTGCCATTTGGCTGTAAAACAAACCAGCGTGCATTCGCATAAAAACTTGTTGATGCATTTCCATTGCTATAACGAGCAATAGTTGGTGTTGCTTTTGGGTCGTATGTGTATCCCTGCACTCCTGACCAAGGATTATCTGTAGCACCTACCGATACAACATCAGGTAGGCAAGCAATTGAGAACATTGATGTTCTATTTTGGTCATTACCAGTTGCGGCGATTACGGCGACATTCTTCGCCTTAAGGGCTGCAACGTCTTCCGCAGTCCCTGATGGCACCTTGCAGTTATCAAAAACTTTGCCTTGTGAAACGTTGACTGCGGTGATATTAAATTTTGCCTGATTTACTACTACCCAATCCAATGCTTTTTTAACCGCATCATTTGAGTAGATATATGGATTGCCTTTATCTGTAATTCCAATAATGCGGATGGGAATAATCTTAATATTAGGGTTCACCGCATTGATGATAGAAATCATCTCTGTTCCATGGGTAAGGGTTGCATTTGTAGATACTGGAGTGTTTGCAGCACCCGTACCTTCCATAAACTGCTTTCCATTGGGACAAGCGGAATACTCAAGTACGCACACTTCGGTCAAGATATTGGTGAAAAGTGCAGTAGGGACACCAGAGTCAATAACGACTACTGCTTGAGGAAGGTCTGCATGGGCTTGAGGTGCTGAAATGCCGAAAGAAGCAAGCCCAAGTAACGCAATGAAATACCCCATTTTCCTCATACGAAGATTGTACCGAGCGGCTAGTTGAATGGAAGGGCGGCAGAAATTTCCATCTAATCTGTAAGGGAAGCCCTATTTCAACGAATATGAGGAAAATGTAAATTTTCAGAGCAAGGTGGGTGACTTTTGAAGGGCTAGTCCGTTGACTGGGGAACAGATAAGTTCTTACTTTGCTCTTTTAGGCTACTGCCCAGCATTCAGAGTCGTATCTACCCGTAACACCTGGAGTTCATTCCTACAGGAAGGCGTTTAAGGGTGGGGGGTCAAAGCAATAATAAGCATTCCTTGGGATGGTCACTCACTAACAAAAATTATTTCAATAAATCCCAAGCCTCAAGATACTTATCCATCCAACCTGGCTTCACGGACTTAAAGTTTTTTCCATAGTCATTCATGATTCGACGCATATCTGTCTCGTTATGCTTTTGCCCTTGTTGTCCTGGGGTGGCTAACCACTCTGCGTGAGTATCGGTAACCACTTTCGCAACTAGTTTTGAAGGAATAACCCAAACTGATGGGTTAAGCAGGTCTAAATTAACAAAGCAATAAAACAAATCCTGCTCACTCATCGCCTCATGTTTGACGCCCATATGCCAACCAAGTGTTTTCCCAATCGGTGAACGGGTTTTTACTTGAATCAACCTTGGCTTGCCTCCATCTAGCGGATTTACCAGTATGTCCGCTTTCCTAGTTCCTCGTGGAGCTTGGGAGGCAAGCAAATCTCTTGCAAGTAAACGAGATAGGACTAAATGTTCACCCGCAGCACCTACTAGCTGCTTATCCTTATTAATCATCCAAATGAACCTTTTCGCGTTGACTGCGCAGGCTTCCGACGGTCTCCCCGTTGAATAACCAATACTCAGGACCTTGAACTGATGTCCAGTTGTACCCGCAATCTTTCAGTGCCGCTAATGCTGCCAAAGTGAGACTGTACTCACCTTCCTTATAGCTAACAGTCGTATCAGTAGTCACGGTAGCCAGAAGGTTTGTATCTTTTACAAAATTTAGAGTTGCCCCAATTTGTATCCCAGCAGAGGAAAACTTGAAGCGCCGAGAATTTGCAGCTGTAGTTCTTAGTGCCGCCGCGTCCTCAGGAGCAGACACTAATTCATTCTTAGGGGTGACATCCTCTAGTGCCATTACCTCCAAGATTGCTTTTACTCTAAATGGGTCCATGCGAAAGAATTCTCTATTTGTTCGCACACGGAAGTCACCAAAGGCGGTGTGTAGGGCTCTTTCAACTTTTTTATGGTCTTCAACCCGAGCAGCGTAATAACACTGAAAAGGCACGGGGACACTTGTTGTGTCGAGTTGTAGAACCCTGTCACTAACCGAATTCTCCGTTAGCCCAATTTTAATAATTCCAGGCATAGCTTCATTCGTGAGGATATATACGTAGCTCATTTAGTTACACCGTAAACCTTTCGTCACTTTACAATAGCTCTGGTTCGAGTAATTGAACATATCGTGCAAACAACATTTCGAGTATTTCTTCATCCGAAGCCTTGCCGTTAAGCCCAAAGATTTTTAAAACAAGAGAATCTACTTTTTTGTGAGCTTTTTGAAGTCCTTCTGGCATCGAAATCTTGCTATAAAGGTCAGCTAAGCTTTGTTTTTCAAATACTTCTCTTGCTGCCAAAATTTCCATTGCCGCGTGTTTAACTTCATCCTTTTCTTTTTCGTTTGGAGTCGGGAATGGGAAGTTATTATAAGTAATCGTATTGCTTATTAAAGTGTCATTTCTTGTTCGTCCAGAAATAGCCTTATTCCATATGTTGAAAGAATTTGAGCAAAGCAAGCCAAAAATGTAGTGGTCTCCACTTGCAATAAATGAGATTTTATCGTTCATAATTACCTCGGAACCATAAAAACCAATCGGAACGTACTCACGTTCTTCCGAAGTGATACGGGGAACTGCAATATATGAAGTCTTTGGTTGTCTGATTTCCCCAAATTCTTGGGGTCTACCTGCAAGCTTGTTAGTAGCAACTCTCCTACTTTCTTGACGTAGCTGTAGGACTGCACTTACTCGCGATTTTAGAGCTTTGGACTCGCGCAAATCTGATGGGGTAGCATCCGTTAACCATAGACAAAAACGTTCTTCATTATGAATCATCTCTCTTGCGCCGATAATACGTCGCAGATATTTTGAGGCTATCGGGTCATTTTTGCGAATTAAATCCGCGTCATCTGCAGTTAGGTTAGATAAAAAACCTCCATCATTTGGCATATTGCCATTCTGCAACAGCGGTATTTCGGAGACAAGGGGGGACTTGCGAGATTTTATTATGACGTCAGGACCATCTAAAAGATATCCATTAATATTTTTAGGATGTGTGAGAATGGGCTTGCCATTGGTTCGCTCATATACCCATAACCGCTTCGCAATTCTGTTGTTTTTGTTAGAGAAACCAATGATTACGCATGTTACAGCCGCTTGACCGCTTGACTCATTCCCCCATGTAAAACTTCTATGCGCGAAATTGATTTCCATTTGCAGAGCCCACATTTGTTGCCAAACTAAAGCTGGCTGCTCCCCTTGAGAAATGGAATTGGTTGAAACAAACGCAGCGCGTGCTTTTGTATTTCTGATATTACGAGCAGTTAACAAGAACCAATTCGTGACGTAGTCCAACTCTCCTAATCCTTTAACATCCTCCCAAATACTTGCGGTGTCTATCTTTTGTTCGCTACTTTGCCAACGCGCTCCGTAAAACGGAGGGTTTCCAAGTATGTATGTGGATTCGTCAATTTCCAGCAAAGAAGACCACTCGAGACGGAGTGCATTTCCTTGTGTAATTCTCGCTGAGCTTTTCAAGGGAAATTTATTCGGGGTTATTCCAGTGATTTTTTCAAGTTTTAGATTTTCTTGATGGTCAGTCAAGAACAAAGCCATCTGCGCCACCTGCGATGCCCATTCATCAATCTCAATACCAAAAACCTGGTCTAGGGTAATAGAAAGACCCATAGAGCCATCGAGCTGCAAAACATCTTGCTTCCCTTCGAGGAAGTTAAGTTGGGCAATCAGTTCTAGCTCTAATTGTCTTAAATGCCTGTATGACACCACTAAAAAGTTTCCACATCCGCATGCGGGGTCGAAAATCTTGATTTTTGCCAGGTCTTGTCGAAGTTTCTTGAGCTCCTTCTTGTTCTCCCAAGCCTTATCTAACCTGTCTTCCAGCTCATCAAGAAATAGTGGAAAAACAATTTTATTGATGTTCTCTTCCGAAGTGTAATGCTCACCTAATTCGCGTCGAGTCTCTTTGTCTTTAACAAGCTGGAAAAGTGCTCCAAAAATAGTTGGATTTATCGTTGACCAATCATAATTAGCAGCATTGACTAGCGCGATACGCATTGGTTTATTGAAATCAATTGTGGAAATCTTCTCACTGAAGATTCCGCCATTCACATAGGGAAAACCACTCAAATTACTTGATAAGTCGGTTTCACGCTCCTCTTCATCAGTATTTAGAATTTCAAATAGCTCATCTAGATTCTTACCAACATCACTACCATCTTCTTTTGTTTTCATTACTAAGTTCACAAATAAGTTCTTTTCCCACATACCCGTATCATCACCAAAAAGTAGAAAAAGAATTCGATTAAGAAAAATACTGGTTTCATGTCCATCAAATCCATGCGATGAAAGTTCAAGATATAGATTAGCCATCAATTTCGCAGCTACTTGGTCAACGCTTATTTCATTTTCTGCAATACGAGTTAGATTTCCAGAAATAATGGCTTCAAAGCGATAGATATTGTCTGCAAGGTCTTCTATGGGAAATTCATACGTCCTGTTTAAGTCGACATTTACTAATCTGAAAAACTGAAAATTACTAAGAATTATCCATTTTGGTCGATAACCTTTTGGAAGACTTCGCCAATAGCCTTTCGCTTGCAAGAAAGCTTTATCTAGGCTTTCACCCGCAGATTTATGTTCAATTAAAGCAACATCTTTCCAATAAACATCTAAGTAATTTATATTTCCCGAAATCGAATTCTTCACAGGTTTTTGGAACTCAATCCCAGCTACCTGAGTATCTTCTACTCCACATAACTGCCTAAAGAAGTCATTCCAGAAACTTTCCGCGTATTGCTTCTCTTCCTTGGTATTTTTCCATTTAGCGGCGAATTCTTCAGCAGCGTGTCGTGAAAGTTCAGGAGCTTTAGTGACATTATTTTTCACGAGTCACCCATTTGTGAATATTGATTCATAACAAATGCTGCCACGGCAAATGCTGCTGACCTGTCAGCAATCTCATCACGCAAATATATTTTCTCTGGATAGAGAATTGGATTGTTGTATTGGGAATCAACCGTGACCAAATATTCTGCTATCAATCCAATGATGTCTTCTCGATTTCTAGATACTGAAGAATATTTCAATATATAATTTGAAAGCGATATGAGTTGGGAAGAAATAATCTGGTCATAACCATCAGAAGTTGCGTTACCAAGGCTTGCACTAGTGTCGTGCTGCATTGCAAAAAATGCCTCGATTAACTTTTGAGATGTAGCGAGATGTTCAAGTCCGAATTTGTTTCCCTCTGGTAGGGCACGAATGGAATCTTCCTGTTTGTAGACTCTTTCAAGCATCTCATTGAGAATTTGCCTTTCGCCTGGGGTGGAGAGCTCAAATTCTTTCAACACGACTTGGAATGCATAAATAGCATGTAAAACACTTAAGGAATTAAGAGCTGCTAATTTCTTGAAGTAATTATCAATAGTTCGTTCCGAAACTTGAAAAGTCACTTCGAAGTTCCCTTACATCCAGGGTATCTGCTACATCCATAAAAGCTTCCGTACTTTCCGCTTCTTCTCGTCATGCCTGAACCGCATTTTGGGCACTTGCGCTTTCCTGGAGTCCCCTTAGAGCTCACTGAACTACCTTTGCAATGCTTGCAAAACCTTCCTATGCCACTGCTCAAAGAAGCATCCTTAAATTCGCTCAAAGTCCTAACCTCTTTGCACTTCGGGCATTCCTTCATGTCGCCACTTTGAAGGTTCTCTATCGTTTCGTGAATTTTGAACATTAGTGGGTTCACTTGAACTTCAGGCTTCGTTAGAGCGGTTAGTCTCCTGTTGAGAACTTCAACAGGGTTCTCTCCAGAATTGAATTTGTTGATGCGGAGGAACTTATATCCGTAACTTTCCAGGACTTTCTGTCGGTAGACATCTCCGTCTGACATGTAATGCTCGTAGTTATAAGCATTAACCATATTTGAGTTAGCAAAATGCTCTGAGAAACCGTCATACTCGATAATTATTTTCTTTTCCCTATTTTCGGATTCCTTAAAAGCCAAGAGGAAGTCGACTTTGTACATAGGGTGTGTATAAGTAGGGTCAAGCTGCTTTAAGTACTTCCCAATCTCGAATTGCGGGATGAAAGTAATTTTATCTTTATGGGACTTCCAGAATGTCGTCTGATAAAACCAGTTCAATACTTCGGCTTCCATTCCTGAAGAAGCGTCAGTTTCCGAAGCTAGCCTTTCGACTTTGGCTTCATCAAGAACAAATTTATAGTGTCTCAAAGCCTCGCCGATTGAGCCATTAAATTTATCCAGAGGCTTACTGAGGACGAAGTGAAGACATTCTTTACCGCGGCTAAATCCAACATTAAGTCTTTGAGCTTTTATTTGACCATCTTCTTCAATGTCCACATTGCTTAGGTCCTTTATAAAAACTCCCCAAAGTTTGTCGCTATGTTCAGTTGCAACCATTGAGTAAAAAATAATATCTCGCTCCTCGCCCTGACATGTATCGAATGTCATGATTTTGAGCTGGAAATCTTCAAAGAAGAAATCACGTTCAGGTAGTTTGCTTATTTCCTCTTGCAACAATTTTTGCTGATTTGTATGAGGCGTGATGATTCCTACTGATAAGACATTCTTCTGTGTTTTAAGTTTCTGCAACTCATTAATAATAAAATGGACTTCGGCTAGATTCGTGTTGGGGTAAACCTCGTCTTTCACATTGGATTTAACCTGTGAAAATTTGATAACATCATCAATACTCTTTCCACGAATCTTCATAACCTGAAGGCTGTCGCGGTAGAAATACTTATTGGAGTAAGAAATGATTTCCTTATAACCGCGGAAATGCTTAATCAATTGCATATTGTAATTGCTAATAAACTCGAAAAAATCGAGCACAGATGTTTTAATATTGAACTTACCAAGACGTATAAGTTGACTCGCGTCGGTAGATACATTTCGCTTAAATGAACTTTCCAGTCTTGAAAGGTACTCGCGATTCGTGTCCGAACGGGCTTGGTTTGCTTTGATATTGCTAAACTGCTTGCGGTCTCCAAGAATTAATACTTTATTTGCTCGTATGAGGGCAGGAAAGGCTTGAGCCAAGCTCACTTGAGAAGCTTCATCAATTATAAGTAAATCAAACATTTGATGGTGAAGCGGAATGTATTCAGCAAAATCGCGAATACCCGCCAGGATGCATGGGAAAGCTGAACTAAGCTGGGCAAATTGCTGCTTAGGGAACTTTTGCTTAGCCTTAATAATGCTCTTCAAAGTCTCTGCATCATTCTTATTGTTCTCATAGAAATCAATAACTCTTCCATCAAGTTGATGAGCTACTTTTGTGATAACAAGCTGTTCAATATTCCGCTTTCGAGCTGCATAATCAACGTCGGGTATCCTACTGAATTCACTACTTATTTTCTGTTGAAGAATCACATATCGCACCTGGGCTTCAAATGTCTCTTGGTCTAGAGAAATCAATTTGTTTGAAATTAGTGAGTCATTGGTCTTTACATCTAATTTAAGTTTTTTGCTTGTAATCGGGTATGCCTTGAGTAATTCAGGTAACTCTCCAGCGGCTTGTAATGCCTCATGATTGTTAACTAGCCACTCACTGAGAGACTTAACACTAGTGAGCAAGTGCACCAAAGCTACAAAATCAAAACTCGTAAGTGATTCAGCATTTGCAGCATCACCCATCTTCTTGATGCTTGCAAGTACTTTATAAGAGTCTCTAATCGTCGTAAGGATTGTGCTAGGAGCTGCCCCTTCATATTCAAAGCTATCCACGAATTCTGCATCAATGGAAGCCAATTTTTTCTTAGAGAACGAGTAGCCGACAATCGGTTTTTTGCATTGGGCGTATTTAGAGAGGAATCCTAGAAGGGTTGCGGTTTGCCCAGCCTGAAAATTCTTAAAATTGGACAAACCCTCAAGCAATTGTGGGGTAGTGGAAGTTGATTTTTCTAGAATCTCTTTAGCTACTAATAGGGCAGAAACAATGACTGATAGGTCGGTAATATTCCCTATCTTGGTATTTAAAGCATTACAAATCCTTTTCAAAGACTTATCTTCAAATAATTCCAACCAAGCGTGCATTCCGTAGCGGATGGAATCAATGTCGTACCCTCCTTGAGGATTCAACTGGACTTCGTCTAAATCAAAAACAAATTTGGTTTTGGCAAATTTCTCTTCAAGAAGATTTAATTCGTTGATTTCTAGTAAGTCAACATCACCATAAGCGAGACTTTCGAGTTCTATATCCTGTTTGAGGCTTGTGCTTGATTGAAAAATACTTTCATCCAAGAACTCAATATCCTTTTTTACTGCCCTGTAATGGGTCTTAATATCGTTGATAGAGGATTTAGAAAGTATCTGGGAATAGGTATTCCCAGTCTTTCCTAACCTTAAGATTGGATTTTGGAAATTCTGGTCGAAGCGAACTTTATTCATAGTCTCAGTAATATTCTTTTCCACTACATCCAAAGCCTCCTTCTTATCTGAAAGCACAAGAACAGACTTAGACTTTAAAATCGCATCAAAGATAATTGCTGTAATCGTATGACTCTTACCAGTTCCTGGTGGACCTTCAACAATTAGGTATTTACTGTTTGGTTTGCTTACTGCATTTAATATCTGCAACTGTTCGCTGTTCAACGGGATTGGGCTCTGAGCAACAAGTCGGTCAGCCGTTTCGGTCTCATCCCATTCTTTTTCAACTTCCAATCCAACTGGTACTGGATTTTTTTGCAGAAAATCAGTCAGTAATTGATTGAAAGCCCCTGACAATTCTCCGCCGTCTAACGCAAGTTCTGCAAGTATCTCCTCATAATCGTTGACTAGAGCTTCATCAGACTTATCGAACAATGCAAAAGAGAATGCATTAGAAATATGGACATCGGCTCCTCGGGCTTGCATTTGTTGCCCTTGAGCAAAGTTAATTGTTCCTTGGAGCTCAAAAAAGTTCTCAATTTCAACGATTATTTCTTGAAACACTTGATGTAAATCTGAAGCGTGCTGAGAAATGTAAATAATTCGCTCGCCTATATTTTTAAGCGTACCTTGCGTACCTTTGTTTTTATTGAATTCTTGTACTACATATTCAATGGCTTTTTTATTGATATAAATTTGAGAGTCGAATTCTAATTGATAAGTCTCTTGTGTCTTTACTATATTTATTGGAATATAAAATAGCGGGTATTTTGTATTGTGAAATGTAATGTCACCAAAGTAGAGATAAAAATCCTGCTTATCGAGAATCGCTCGATTATTTTCTAATTCCTGAACATCATGGAACAGGTCAGCCACTTTGAGGTCTTCGAAGTGCGTGGTCAGAGTGGTCTTCAAATAGTCCAAAGTGATGACTGAATTCAATTCAAACTTAATCTCGAGCGAATCCTTGGCTATTAGGCGCCTCAATATTTCAGCTATTTTGTTTTCAATCTCTCCAATAAAAATTGACACAAGCTCCTGCTCAAGCATAAAAATGTCATCTTGGTCCCCCAGTTCGCCATTAGTCAGAGGCTTTTCAAGACTTGATATGAAGGGGTGGACCATCTCGGCATAAAATGCAGTTCCTGCAGCTTCTAAGGTCGATGTGAATGCAACGTCAAAATCATCTTTATGCAGAACCGATTCCTGTTCCACGCGGAGGGCTACGGAATCGAGCAAGGTTTCAAACTGACTTTTTGAAATTTTACTTATTTGGAGTGCGATTAACTCCAGTACGTTCTTGGGTAGTTTGGTCTTAAATTGTCCCTTTTTGATTTGAAGAATGGTCTCACTAGGAAATCCATCTCCTACATACTTCGAAATGACGGGATAAAAAGTCTCATACTTTTTAAGACCAACACCAACCAGCAAATTGTCAGAATTCCTCAGACGGATAGAACGTCGAGGGAGCTTCCGCTTATGGAAATCCGTCTCTAGGAAGTCCATGAAGTACTTAGTCACTTCGCGGAAGAAGTCGAGGGTCCCCGAAGCAGATTTCTCGGTATTAGCCATTTGAGTCCCCAAAGAGGTTCATGCGTAAACCCTAACTAGCCCCACCGACAACTCCTAGTAGCTGCCGAATGAATTCCTTAAATGACCAGCCAGGCTGGTTTTCGCCTGAAATTGGGACTTTTACTAATACAAAAGGGAAGCGAGCGCATGTCCCAGAATGTTCAGATTTGTCCAAGTAGCTACTGCAGTTGTTTAGATGCCTCTATCCAGGCGTACGACCAGGTTTCCATACCCAATCCTCATTTTGATGACTTAACATGAGTTTTCCAGTCAATCCATGACTGTCTAGTTTGCAAAAAATTACTTATGCAAGATGAAATTCCACTTTTTTGCTACTAGTGACAATCTAATGACCTTGCAAATAGGTCTGCAAGCTAGAACTCCATCACCACCACTGTTCGTTTACTTTTAATGAAATCTTGAATCTGTTCATTGGTAAATCTTCGATTTCTACCAATTTTTAGACTTTGAATCTCCTGCCGAGAAATCATGCTGTAGATGGTCCCTCGAGAAACGTGCAGATAATCTGCAACTTGTTTAGGGGTATAAAGGGATGGAGTGTTCATTAATGCTCCTTGAGACTGTTTGGACTTCAATAATGACACCTATTCAAATGCATGTCTGTCTATAAGCCTTAGTAATTCTGTCCGATGATGTTGCCGTACATTCCATATTTGTACTTATGTTCACGCCACAAGCGAATTGTGGAAGTGTCGACTGAGGTCCAACATTTGCAGGGTCTACTTTCAATTTGATATCCACAGCCAAGGCAGATAGTCATTAATTCTTTACTCTGGTACGACGGCTTCCCGTTCACCCCTAATTCTTCATAATGACGTTTCTCTGGTCGAACACCTATATGTTCCCAATCCAAGTTTGAAACTCCAAGAAGGTTGAGCCGCTCGCAGATTGCACGCTTTGTCCGCTGGTGGATGTCGGCTAGCTCATTAATGTTGAAACCTGCTCTCAATCTCTCTAGGAGTTGTTGCTCTTCCACTGGAGTCCACTTCGACCAAGCGGCAGGACGCTGATTTATGACTTCTCTCTGGTAGTCAAAGGACTTTTGAGCAGTAATAACTGGGGAGTCTGCATCGAGGACATTGTGGCGAATGGTGTCGATGTCCTCAGCCAACCAGCTCGCCAGGACTTTCTGGTCATAACTTTCAAAGATGACACAGCCGCTCTCTAGTTTCATTACCTCGGCGATAACCCAGTGTTTATCGCTAAGAATCTCTTCGCCATCGTGCATATCAATACCAAGCACAGGGCTATGGAACTTAACAGCAACTTTGCATTGTCTCAACATATTTACTCCTTGTGGTTTTTTCCCTTGTTTTCGTTTCTTCTTTCTACCCGCCGCTAGGCGGGCAATACCCCGCAGGGGTACTTATCTATTTAGCCTTAAGTGCTTCGTGATTTTGTAAGCCGCTGCGCTAAGAGCGCCTGCGGCGCATTTCCCGCCTAGCGGCGGGTAAAAGAGATAACAATAATTTCTAATAATCCAATGGCAGGGCTCCCCCCTCTGTAGAAAATAGACTGTTCTTGATTGTCTAATCTCTACAAAGGGAAGCGAACGATTCAAAATTTATTTGCTCTGACAAGTAATTAGCTGGTCAACAGGACTGGGGTATGTAGATGACTCCGTTCTTATCGAAAAGAACCTATGTGTGTGATGCTCCGAGTCTGCCTTTACGCATGGGTCATCTACGCGGTTATCCCTATTGAGAGACCATCATCTCTCTTCTGCTCTAG
>CAILBF010000129.1 GCA_903832395.1 uncultured Actinomycetes bacterium
CACCCGGCGCAGTTCTATTCACAATGATTGCTTTCACCGTTCTTTACGGAATCTTGGCTTTCATTGAAGTTGGCTTAACCCTGCGCGTTATCAAAATGGGTCCAGCCGATGAAATTGATTATGCAGACCCTGCCTTGGGTGGCTCTGCCGACAAACCACTAGTGATGTCCTACTAAGAAAGGAGCATGAACATGACATTTCAAACAGTGTGGTTCCTACTCATCGCAGTTCTTTGGGTCGGATATTTTATTCTCGAAGGTTTTGATTTTGGCGTTGGAATGCTTCTTCGCTTTGTCTCTAGAAACGAGGCCGATCGACGTGCAGTACTGACAACGCTGGGACCTGTCTGGGATGGTAACGAGGTATGGCTACTTGTTGCTGGAGGTGCAACTTTTGCAGCTTTCCCAGAATGGTATGCAACGCTCTTTAGCGGCTTTTATCTTCCGCTCTTCCTCATACTGGTCTCTCTAATTGTGCGCGGTGTTTCATTTGAATATCGCTCGAAATACGGCAAAGCACAATGGCGCCAACGCTGGGATATTGCGATTCTAATAAGCAGCACTGTTCCGGCATTGCTGTGGGGAGTTGCCTTTGCAAACATCGTCAGAGGCGTTCCTATTGAAAAAGCAGCTAGTGGTTCTTTGGAGTATGTAGGCGGATTCTTTAACCTGCTCAATCCATATGCACTCCTTGGGGGAGTGGTCACGCTCACCGTATTTTTAACCCACGGCGCAGTGTTCCTCTCACTCAAGACAACAGGTGAAATCCGCGAGCGTTCGCGTTCAATTGCTAAGGTCTCAGGATTAGTTGCCGCAGTCGCAGCTGTTGCTTTCTTAACTTGGACCAATCTCATGTTACCTGAAATTAATTCTCGGGTCCTTGCGCTCTCAGTTCTAGTTGCCCTTCTGTGGGTCGCTGGAATGGCAGCCAATCTCGTTGGTCGCGAAGGCTGGGCGTTTATTTTCTCCGCCGCAGCAATTGCCGCCTTCGTTTCCACCTTGTTCTATGCGCTATATCCACGCGTAATGCCATCGTCATTGGGAGCACAGTTTGATCTCACAATCACGAATGCATCAAGTACCGATTACACATTGAAAGTTATGACATATGTGGCCGTTGTAATGACGCCGCTGATCCTGATTTATCAAGGTTGGACTTACTGGGTTTTCCGCAAGCGCATCAGTGCTTCGCAGATTAGCAATCCAGAACATGGCGTTCTCGACGCAGCAAGCTATATCCTGCATAAGTGAAATTAGCAGATATGCGGCTACTGCTCTCTCGGAGTGGTAGCCGCAGGCTTTTCTTTCTCTCAATTGCCGCGGCCATTATCTGGTCAGCGACAATTGTTATAAGCGCCCTTGTTTTATCTTCAATCATCGTTGGAATTATCAACAAATCTCAAGGCGCCTCAACACTCCTCATCTATTTAGCGGGCGCTTGGTTTTTCCGTGCTCTATTTCAAGCTCGATTTGAATACTGGTGCAGCCTTACGGCAAGTCGTATTAAGCGAGAGATTCGCAGTGAGATCACTTCTTCACTGGATACATTTAGCAATATTTCACCATCGACGCTAAGCACCTTGCTGGTTAAGGGTTTGAACTCGCTGGATATCTATCTGGGCCGATTTGTTCCCCAGCTCTTCTTCGCTTCAATTACTCCCGCAGTTGTTATCGCGACAATTCTCTTCCTAGATCCACTCTCTGGTGTAATTGCGATTCTGACTTTGCCGCTGATTCCAGTGTTTGGTGCGCTGATAGGCCGATACACCGCCGACTCAGTAGCTAAGAGATGGCAGACTTTGGGTTCGCTCTCTCATTACTTTGAGGATTCACTTCGTGGCTTTGTAACCTTAAAGATCTTTTCTCGTCATAAGAGTCAACCACAACGCATCGCCGAAATGGGCGATCGCTACACCGAAGAGACAATGAAGGTTTTGCGAATCTCATTTCTTTCAGCCCTTGCCCTCGAACTCTGTGCAACCATCTCTGTAGCACTCATTGCCGTGTCGATTGGTCTGCGATTAGTAGATGGTGCGATCGGATTTCGATCAGCTCTTGCAGTTTTGATCTTGGCGCCGGAGGTTTACTTTCCGCTGCGTAATGCCGCGTCGCTATTTCACGCATCTGCCGATGGCAGCGAGGCATTTGCTCGACTTGCCCAGTTGCAATCCCACCGCACTGTGTCGATAGTTGATGAGCCATATGATTTTTCTAGAGTTTCGACGCTGCACTGGAGTGACTGGTCGCTCACAATTCCTGGTCGAATCGATACTGCAATCCGCGGCGAGGTTTTGCATAGTGGAGATATTTTCTTCATAGTTGGGGAATCGGGCATTGGTAAAAGTACATTTGCACTCAATCTTCTGGGAGTTAACAACCAAGTGACATTGGTTGCAGGTGGGGTGGAAGTTACTGCCGAGCGGCGAAAATCTTGGTTTAAGAGCGTTGGCTGGGTTCCTCAGAATCCGCAGTTAGGAACCGGCGGGGTCGGCCATCAATTCACACTCGTTGACGCAACGTTGAGTGATGGGGAAATTACCGAACTTCTCAAACGTTGCGGCTTAGAGGTTGCTGATCTACCCGCAGGTTTATCCACGGCAATTGGAGCATCTGGTGAGAGCGGAAGTGCCGCATCCGGGGGACAGATTCGAAAGATTGCTCTTGCGCGCGCCATTGCTGCTAAACCGCGTGTCCTAATCGCCGATGAACCGACTGCCGATTTAGATCATGTAAGTGGGGAAGCGGTTATGAAAGCACTTCGAGATTATGCAGCTAGCGGTGCAATCGTCATTTGTATTACGCATGATCGCAGTGTTCTAGGTAGCGATGATGAAGTTGCAGTTTTTTCTAAGGTGCTCACTCAATGATGTTCCTTGCATACCTACTTGGCGCTTTTGCATTCATCGGGGGAATTGGTCTGACGATTTCAAGTGCGTGGCTAATCACCATGGCATCGATGCAGCCGCCGATTTTAACGTTGAGTGTTGCAATCGTTCTGGTTCGTTTCTTCGGAATCTTTAGATCAGCTGCCAGATACTGCGAGCGGCTCATTAGTCATAAGGCCGTCTTTAGTCGATTGACTACATTGCGAGTAGGGATCTACAAAAAGTTAAGTCAGAGTTCGATTGCACTTGCCCATACTTTTAATAGCGGTACTGCCGTCAAAAGTCTCGTTGATGATGTCGAACGTGCCCAAGAGTACCAACTACGTATAAAACTGCCACAGTCTTCGGCCGTTATTTCATTGGTTGCGGGAGCCCTTTTGGCTTATTGGGTTCGCCCCGAGAGTTTGATATTTACGCTGCCAGTGTGTGCGCTTCTACTCGCCGCTTTCCCCGCATTGATTAAACGTGGAAGCGAGCCAATTGCGCGAAGTATCGAAAAAACTGAAAACTCATATACCCAACTGCTCGAAGGTTCAATTCATGGCCTGACTGAGGCGGCAATCTACGGATACTTAGATGAAAATGTGAAGCACGCAAATGCGGTAGAGCTAGAGATTAATATGATGGAAGGGCAGTTGCTGCGCCAGAGTTGGGGATTCGCAACGATTACTAACTCGCTCATAGCGTTCTGCGTTGTTGGTTTCACCTGGCTGGCAATGACACTCACCCAATCGAGGGCAGTCCCAGCAGTTCAAGTCACGATGCTTATCTTTATTCCACTTGTTATCTTTGAGGCGATTACCGCGTGGTATCCCAACCTATTTACCGCCGGCAAACTTCTTATGTCGCAGCATTCTGTCGATACTTTAATGAGTGCACCCACGGATCAAAAGTTAGGAGCGCATTTAGACACCGCTATTACAGAGATTGTTGCCGAAAATATGACGGTGTCATGGGATCGGGAGTTTATGTCGCCAACATCCTTTGACGTGAAGAGCGGCGAGCTATTAGTTATTCGTGGTCGAAGTGGCAGTGGAAAGTCGACTCTAGTGATGGGCTTACTTGGACTCTTGCCATATAAGGGTGGGTTAACATTTGATGGGCAAGCCGCAGATAGTTTTAGTGATCTGGCAGGTCGAGTTGTGGGCACAGTTCAGCACTCTCATATCTTTAACACGACGCTTCGTGAAAATTTAAAGATTGCTAACCAAGTTGCTACAGATGCAGAGATAGTCGAAGTTCTTGCGCTTGTTGAGCTTAATCAACTTGTCAGCGAACTACCCCATGGGCTTGACACCATAATCGGGGATTTTGGACGTGTCATATCAGGTGGTGAGGCAAAACGTTTGGCAGTTGCTCGAGTTTTGTTGGCAAAGGCAGATGTGTATGTCTTTGATGAACCTACCGAACACTTAGACGAAGAATTAGCCCAGCGCATTGAGGTTCGAATTACGACGCGCCTTGCTCACAAGATAGCCATCGTCGTTACCCACGGTGGATGGGAAAAGTGCGATAAAACTCTGACAATGGCGCGCTAAGAGCGAGCAAAGCCGGTTCGAGCGCGAGAGAATGCGCGTGTGGCAAACCTTGAGAGCAAGCTTTCCGATGTTGTGGGTGATCGCACCTCAAAAGTCCTTGCCGATGCCTTTGGGATAAAAAGCGTTGGCGATTTAATGCGCCATTATCCCCGTCGATACATGGTTCGTGGTGAGCTCTCAGATATCGCCGAACTCAAAGAGGGCGACGAGGTTACGATTTTGGCCGAAGTGTTCAGTTCAACCACCAGGCCAATCCGGGGACGCAAGGGAAGTATTTTGGAGGTCATTGTCACTGATGGCAGCGCGAAACTCTCACTTACATTTTTCAATCAAGCCTGGCGCGAAAAAGAGTTAAAGGTCGGAACGCAGGGTTTATTCGCGGGCAAAGTCGGGATTTTTAATAACAAGAAGCAGTTATCGCACCCGGATTATCAGATGATTGCCGATGGCGCCGACGTCGATAATGCTGCACAAAACTTTGCGGGAAAGTATCTCCCGGTATATCCGGCGACGGGCAAAATGCCCTCCTGGAAGATTTCACAGTGCGTAGATATGGCAATTGCATCCCTTGATGAGATTAAGGATTACCTACCCGAAGAGGTTCGAAGTGCTCACGATTATCCAACGTTGCAGGCGGCGCTGGTTCAACTTCACACACCGGCAGATTTAGATCACGCCGATGCTGCACGCGAGCGACTTACTTTTGATGAGGCATTTTTATTGCAACTCATGTTACTCATGCGACGAAACGAATTGAAAAAACTCAATACTATTTCACGAAAAGTAATTGCAGGAGGCTTGTTAGAGGCCTTTGATGCAACGCTGCCTTTTGAATTAACGGGTGGACAGAGAGAAGTAACTAAAGAGATTGAGGAAGATTTAGCGCAAGCCCATCCGATGCATCGATTATTGCAAGGTGAAGTTGGTTCCGGAAAAACGGTCGTAGCGTTGCGCGCAATGCTGGCCGTGGTCGATAGCGGGGGACAGGCAGCGCTGCTTGCACCAACAGAGGTTTTAGCCGCGCAGCATGTGCGCACCTTTGAAAAACTCTTAGGTCCACTTGCTCACGGCGGAAAGTTAGGTAGTTCCGATAGAGCAACGCAGTTAACGCTTATTACTGGATCTCAAAGTGCACCTGCCCGCAAAGAGGCACTCGCACTTGCTGCAACTGGCGGGGCTGGAATTATTATTGGAACTCACGCACTTCTCGGAGAAAAGGTTGAGTTTGCAGATTTGGGTTTAATTGTCGTTGATGAGCAGCATCGATTCGGCGTCGAACAACGCGATGCCCTCAAAGTAAAAGCCCAAAAGCCCCCACATCTATTGGTTATGACCGCTACACCGATACCTCGAACAGTTGCCATGACGGTCTTCGGCGATTTGGATGTTTCAACTTTGCGTGAACTGCCGTTGGGCCGGCAACCAATTACTACCCATGTGATTTCAGTTCTTGAAAAACCCGCTTTCTTAGAACGGGCATGGGCTCGAATTCGCGAGGAAGTTGCCGCCGGACATCAGGCCTACGTTGTCGCGCCACGCATCGAGGCTGGCAACGATGAGAGCGCCGATATTGATTTTCTCTTTGGCCAGGAATCACCCGACATAGCCTCGGTAACTGAGTTAGCACCGCGCCTTGCCAGCGGTGCGCTAGCTGGTTTACGCGTGGCCGATTTACACGGTCGCCAGAGTAGTGAATTAAAAGATTCAACGATGCGTGCCTTTGCCGCAGGTGAGATCGACGTCCTTGTTTCAACTACGGTCATTGAAGTTGGTGTCGATGTTGCCAATGCAACGGTGATGGTGATTATGGATGCTGATCGATTCGGCGTCTCTCAACTTCACCAGTTACGTGGTCGCGTTGGTCGCGGCACGTCACCAGGTTTATGTTTATTGGTAACGAGTGCTGCAGTAGAGACCCCGGCACGAGCTCGGCTCGATGCCGTTGCCGCCACACTTGATGGCTTTGAACTCTCACGTATCGACCTCGAACAACGGCGCGAAGGCGATGTGTTGGGTGCAAAGCAATCCGGCACGCAGTCACACCTTCGTCTCTTGAGGGTTTTGCGAGATGAGGCTTTGATTGAAAATGCACGGGCCGATGCCGAAGGAGTTCTTGCAGCATCGCCGGATTTAACAAGTTATCCTTCCCTTAGCGCAGAGGTCGCGTTACTGGCCAAAGATGCAGCCATTGATTATTTAGATAAGGGTTGATCGTGAGAATTATTGCCGGCGTAGCTAAGGGACGAACCCTCGGAACAGTTGCAGGAGCGACTCGTCCAACATCTGATCGCGCGAGAGAGGGATTATTTTCTTCGTTGACCTCTGAATTTGGCGATTTCCTTGGACTCAATGTTTTAGATTTATTTGGCGGCTCAGGTGCGATTGGCCTTGAAGCCCTTTCTCGTGGAGCATCAATTGTTCATGTCATTGAGCGCGATCCAGATGCGCAGAAGACAATTGAAAATAATTATGAATTGGTTAAAAAGAATCAACCCGTGGGTAAATTCCATCTCTATGCAATGTCGGCTCAACGATTTGTAAGCGACCCGGCAAAAGAGAAATATCACATTGTCTACATTGATCCTCCATTTGATTTCATTGATGGCGAAGTTGAGGAAATAATCAGCAAATTGAGGCTCGGGGAGTTTCTAAAAGACGATGCTTTGATAGCAGTTGAGCGCACCGCCAAAGGTTCAAAATTTAGCTGGCCAGAAGGCTTCACTCCCGCCAGGGAGAGAAAGTACGGCGCAGTCAGTATCTTCTACGGCAATTACGCGCTTTAAGAATGGATTACTGCGCCATCTCTTGCTAGCGTTTGAGCCATGAAACGTGCGGTATGTCCTGGCTCCTTTGACCCCATCACATATGGACACTTGGACATCATCAAACGCGCCAGTGTCCACTTTGACCAAGTTGTTGTGGCAGTCCTTGAAAATCGTACGAAGTCGAGTCTTTTTACGGTCGCCGAGCGCATCGAAATGATTGGCGAAACCGTCGCCGATCTCTCGAACGTCGTCGTTGATTCTTGGAGTGGTCTTTTAGTTGATTATTGCAAAGCTAATTCAATAACAACGATCGTAAAAGGTCTTCGCGCCGTGACCGATTTTGATTATGAACTGCAAATGGCTCAGTTAAATCTTCAAGCCTCAGGGGTCGAAACGATGCTCATGGCAACTGCGCCCGCTCACTCATTTCTTTCATCATCAATTGTTAAAGAACTCGCACACTATGGGGGAGATGTTTCAGCGATGATTCCTCCAAATGTGAATGCAGCAATCAAACTTCGAGCAGGCGGGAAATAATCAATGGATTCAATTGAAAAATTAACTGCAGCCATTACGGTAGTTGAAGAGGCTCGTGGCGTTCCGTTATCTGCCAGTTGTGTTTTGCATCGAGGAGAGATGCTAGAACTTCTGGAGGAAGTACGCACAGCTTTGCCTCATGATTTGGATTCGGCGCAGAAAGTAATTTCAGCTAGAGATGCCATTGTTGAAGAGGGTCGCTTAAGCGCCGAACAGATGATTGCAATGGCTCGCGAAGATGTCTCTCGCATGGTTGAACAAACGACTATCGTCCAGAAAGCTCGCTCTGAAGCGGCAAAGATTCTCGAGGATGCGCGCGAGCAAAGTGCACAGGAGAAGCAAGAAGTTCAGGAATATATTGATGGGCGACTTGCGACCCTTGAAGTAATTTTGAATAAGACGCAGGATGCTGTTTCTCGAGGTCGCGAGCGCTTAGCTGGTGCTGGCGATAAAGATGCACTCTCGCGTCTTTCTGAAATTGATTAAACTCGATGACCCGTCTTCCCGAGGTATATAAACTCAATACGTACGAACTCCCTCAACGCCCTGGTGAAATGAAAGAGTACGAACTTGATATAGAGATTCCGGAAAAAGTAGGCACCGAGCTCATCGCAGTTGTCGCCGGAGATATTATTGAAGTTGATGCGCGCCTTGAATCCGTCGCTGAAGGAATTTTGCTGAGTGCCGAAATTTTTGCAACAGCGAAAGGCGAATGCACGCGCTGCCTTGATCCAGTTGAAATAGCAATTGAGAAGAGGATCCAAGAACTCTACCTCTATGAGAAAAAAGCCGAGCGCAGAAAGGGCAAACCCGTAGAAGATGACCTTGAGATTGAAGATGAGTTTTTAATGGAGGGCGATGTGATGGATCTTCAAACGCCGATCCGCGATGCCATCGTGCTCTCACTGCCCAATAACCCGCTGTGTCGCGAAGATTGTGAAGGTTTGTGCCCAGATTGTGGCGGCAAATGGGCAGAACTACCCGATGATCACGCTCATGAGGCCATTGATGCCAGGTGGGCTGGACTTGCAGGGTTGACTATCGATGAGCCCGATTTCAAGAATTAGGGTTTTTAAGGGATACTTACGCCCTGCAGCCATCGCTGCGTCAGCAATAAGAAGAAGAGGTTAGAAAAGTGCCAGTACCAAAGCGGAAGACCTCGCGTTCAAAGACGCGCTCACGCCGAAGCCAGTGGAAGACAACCGCTGCCTCTCTTGCAACATGCCCACAGTGTCAGCAACCTAAGTTGCAACATACTGCCTGCCCAACGTGCGGTACATATAACCGTCGCCAGGTATTAGAGGTCTGATCTGAGCCAGTTGCTCAGTGAGCAGTTGGGGGTTGTCATTGAACCCTCACTTCTCGAATTAGCTTTTACCCATCGCTCATTTGCATATGAATCGGCAAGTAAAGAGACTAATGAGCGCCTCGAATTTCTAGGTGATTCAGTTCTGGGTTTAATTGTTACTGAAGAGCTGTACAAACGTTATCCAGAGTTTGATGAAAGCCGATTATCACCACTGCGATCAGGCGTTGTAAACATGCGCGCGCTCGCAGACATTGCACGCGATTTAGATTTAGGAAAATATATTCGCTTAGGAAAAGGCGAGGAAGTCACTGGCGGTCGCGATAAAAATTCGCTTCTAGCCGATGCTCTCGAGGCAGTTATTGGTGCGATCTATCTACAGTTTGGTTTTGAAGTCTGCACACAAATTGTTCGTAAATTAATTGCATCAACAATGGATTCAGCAGTTGCGCGTGGCGCTGGCTTAGATGGAAAAACTGCGCTCCAAGAATTAGTGGCCGCCCTAAATAAAGGCGTACCTGAATACGTGGTGAGCGAAGATGGCCCGGACCACGATAAGGATTTCACGGCAGTAGCCATGGTCGCAGGCGTAGCCGTGAGTCAAGGTGCTGGAAAGAGTAAGCGCGAGGCTGAACAAATTGCTGCGCGTATTGCCTATGAATCGTTAAAAAACGAGCTGCCTCAGCCTTAAAACCGTTAAAAATACTCCCGCGAGGCGATAGGTTTGCCGCGTGTATTTGAAGAGCATCACCCTCAAGGGCTTTAAGTCCTTTGCTTCCTCTACCACTTTGCGCCTAGAGCCTGGAATCACGTGCGTGGTTGGCCCAAATGGATCGGGTAAAAGTAACGTTGTAGATGCATTGACGTGGGTAATGGGTGAACAAGGCGCTAAATCGCTGCGCGGTGGAAAAATGGAAGATGTTATTTTCGCTGGCACGAGTGGTCGAGCACCACTTGGACGCGCAGAAGTTTCACTCACAATTGATAACACCGATGGCGCACTTCCAATCGAGTTTACCGAAGTTACTATTTCGCGCATACTTTTTCGTAATGGTCATAGTGAGTATCAAATTAATGGCGAAGCATCCCGACTTCTAGATATCCAAGAACTTTTAAGCGATTCAGGAATTGGTCGCGAAATGCACGTCATCGTTGGTCAAGGCCAACTCGATGCGATTTTGATGGCAACGCCAGAAGAGCGACGTGGGTTTATTGAAGAGGCTGCTGGTGTGCTTAAGCATCGCAAACGTAAAGAAAAAGCTTTGCGCAAGTTGGATTCAATGCAAACAAATCTTGCGCGTGTACAGGATTTAACCGTTGAACTACGACGTCAACTTCGCCCCCTCGGAAAACAGGCAGAGGTCGCAAAGAAAGCCGCGACTATTCAAGCCGACTTACGCGATGCCAAACTTCGTTTGCTCGCCGATGATTTTATTTCACTATCAAAAACTCTCGATGCAGAAGTTGCAGATGAGACTGCACTGCGTGAACGAAGAAGCGCCGTTGAGGCAGAAGTTGATTCAGTACGCACTCGCGAAGAAGCCCTCGATGCCGAGGCCGCATTTGAAGGTCCGTTACTCGTTCAAGCGCAAGAGACGTACTACCAATTAAATTCTCTCCGGGAAAAATTTCGTGGAACTCAATCCTTAGCCCAAGAGCGCTCACGCTTTCTCAATGAAGAGGCCGAAGAGGCCCGTTCATCCGGACGCGATCCTGATGCACTCGATAAGGATGCACAGGTTCTTCGCCTTGAAGAAAGTGAACTTCGTGCAAGTGTTGCAACTTCTCAACAAGCTCTCGTTGCCGCAACATCGACGCTTGCCCAAAGTGAGCATGCTTTAAAGATTGATGAAGACAAAATTGCCGCAGCAATGCGCGCAATTGCCGATGCGCGCGAAGGTACGGCTCGCCAAGAGGGTCACATTAAATCTCTGCAAGCACGCCTTGAAGCGATCTCCGAAGAGATTGATCGTTTAACTCGCGCACGTAACGACGCTCAAACTCGCGCAGATACTGCTCAGCGTGAATATTCGACGTACGAACTAGAAATTGCTAGCGCAGACACTGGCGAACGCGGTCTTGATTCAGTTTTTGAAAATACTAAGTCAGTTTTAGAGTCGGCAAAAGCTAAATTAGTAGAGCTCATCGAAGCAGAACGCTTGGCCGATCGTGAACGCAATGCCGTTGAATCTAAGATCGATGCGATGAAGTTAACCTCGCAGAATCGCGATGGTGCATCCGCGCTACTTGCGGATTCACGCGGAGTTCACATTCTGGGCTCGATCGCCAGTCTGATCGAAATCGACTCAGGGTGGGAATCGGCAGCGGCAGCGGCGCTAGGAACACTTGCAGATGCAGTAGTCGTTCAGGATTTGGCATCGGCAGTAACGGCGCTTACAACACTGCGAAGTGAAAATTTGGGTCAAGCCGATGTGTTGGTTTATGAAGCCGGAGCGCAAACGCACTCCACAATTCCTTCAGGCTTAACTTCTCTAGCCTCGCATGTGCGCTCACATTCAATTAGTGCTCTGGTTGCATCGTTATTGGCAAATATTGTCGTTGCCGACAATGCCCGAGATGCTGAAGCAATTCTTCGCTCCAACCCTGGCGTCAGTGTTGTTACGCGCGATGGCGACGTAGTAACTCGTGGGCGCGCACGGGGAGGCTCTAAGTCATCTTCATCTCTCATTGAAATTAACGCGCTTATCGCTGGTTTAGAGGCAAAACTTTCTGACATAACCCACACGTGTGATCGCTTGAAGTTTGAAATTTCAACGCAAACCGGCGAAGTTGCTCACCGACAAGGTGATTACGATGTGGCTTTAGCTAAACTCAATGAGTCTGATGCGCGAATTGGCGCCTTAACTGAACAGTTAGCTGTCAGCGGTCAGAATATGAAGTCGGCGATGGCTGAAGTTGAGCGTTTAAATGCAAACATTAATGAAGCTGGAGTTGCTAAGTCACGCGATGAGGGCGAATTAGTTATTGCGCAAAACCAACTTCACCAACAGGGAACAGTTGTCGAACCCGATCACACATTTACTGAAAACTTACGAAATGCGGTCTCAATTGCGCGAACTACTGAGGTTGAAGCGCGCTTGGCAGTACGTACTATTGAAGAGCGCGTTACATCCGTTGCCGCTCGTGCATTAGCGCTAGAAGAGTCGGCGCGAAATGAGCGCGAGGCATCTGAGCGCGCAGTAATCCGCCGCGGAGCACGTGCACGTGCAGCGCTCATTTCAGCAGCCATTGCAGAGGCGGCATACGAAGTTCTTATTCACATGGAACGCTCAATTTCTAAGGCGGCAATTGAACGTGCTCGATTAGAAGAGTCTCGTGTTCGCCGCGAGGGTGAAACTCTTAGCGTTCGAACACGCGGTCGCGAGCTCGCCACTGAACTCGAATCGCTCACTTCAAGCGTGCACCGTGATGAGATCGCCCGCGCCGAACAGCGAATGCGCATTGAATCTCTTGAGAACAAAACCGCTGAAGAGTTTGCCATCGATACGCAAACCCTGGTTGCTGAGTATGGGCCAGAGAACGACGTTCCAACTTTCTTTGAAAATGAAGCCGGGGAAATCGTTACAACAGAGTTAATTCCTTACCGACGCGATCAACAAGAAAAGCGCCTTGCCTCAGCTGAACGATCACTCAACTTATTAGGAAAAATTAATCCACTTGCCCTTGAGGAGTTCTCATCCCTTGAAGAGCGATTGAAGTTCTTAGCTGATCAGTTAGAGGATCTAAAGAACACCAAGAAAGATCTTCTCGACATCATCAAGGAGGTCGACGATCGCGTGCAGACGATATTCATGGAGGCCTTTGAAGATACTGCGCGCCACTTTGAAGAGATTTTTGCACGCTTATTCCCAGGCGGAGATGGCCGTTTAATTTTGGTCGATCCAGATAATCCGCTGATAAGTGGTGTCGATGTTGAAGCCCGCCCACCAGGAAAGCGCATCAAGCGCCTCTCCTTACTATCAGGTGGAGAAAAATCCTTAACGGCAGTTGCCATGTTAGTTGCAATCTTTAAAGCTCGCCCAAGTCCGTTCTATGTCCTCGATGAAGTTGAAGCGGCCCTGGACGATGTAAACCTCGGTCGTCTACTTGGAGTTCTTGAAGAGTTACGTGCGAGCTCCCAGTTAATTATTATTACGCACCAAAAACGTACGATGGAGATTGCCGATGCCCTTTATGGTGTCACGATGCGCGGTGATGGCGTAACCGAAGTAATCTCGCAGCGTCTGCGTGAATCTGACGCAAGTTAAAAGAAGCTCAGATGGGCCTCTTCAGTAAATTCATTGCGAAAATAAAGGGAGAAAACTCTTTTTCTACTGCCGATTGGCAAGAGTTAGAGAGTGAACTTCTAGCATCTGATATCGGTCCCACTCTTACACTTGAATTGTTGGAAGCTGCGCGCAAAGTTAAGAGTGACAATGCCGAAATGGCCTTGATTCAAACGTTGACTTCGCATTTGAGTGAAAAGTCGCGTGCGCCAATTACTAAAGCAGATGGCATAACAGTTGTCATGGTGGTGGGCGTCAATGGCACCGGTAAAACAACGTCAGTTGCAAAGCTAGCTGGGCGGATTAAGAAATCTGGGGCTTTAGTCGTTGTCGCCGCGGGAGATACTTTTCGTGCTGCGGCGGTTGAACAGTTGCAAACGTGGGGTTCACGCATAGGCGTGCAGGTAATTTCAGGTAAAGCTAATGGCGATCCCGCCTCAGTTGCATTTGATGGTGCCAAGCGGGCCGCAGAAATGTCTGCCGATTATTTAATTATTGATACTGCGGGCCGCTTGCACAATAAGAGCGATTTAATGAATGAGCTTGAGAAAGTAAAACGCGTCGTTGAGAAAGTTTCACCGGTGGACGAAGTTCTCTTAACAATCGATGCGACCACTGGGCAAAATGGAATGGTGCAGGCCAAGATATTTTCCCAGAGTGTTCAGGTGACTGGAATTATTCTGACTAAGTTAGATGGAAGCGCTAGAGGGGGAATAGCCCTGGCCATTGAGAGCGAGCTAGATATTCCGATCAAGTGGGTAGGTACTGGGGAGTCAGAGAGTGACTTCTCGCCATTTAATTCAGAGGAGTACATCAAGGGGCTGCTTTCGTAACCTAGATGTAACACAAAGCCCCATTGTGCAATACAGCCGAAATCATTGAGAGCATCGCTTGTAACGCAAAAGGTGCAATCTAGCGCAATCTCAAAGGCGAGAAATTGAGTAGTTATTACCCGAAAGCAGATTCTCTTATGACTCAAACAGTTCTAAATTCTGGCGACACGGCCTGGATGTTGGCAAGCACGGCCCTTGTTCTACTTATGACACCCGGGTTGGCATTCTTCTACGGTGGAATGGTTCGAACCAAAAGTGTTTTAAACATGATGATGATGTCATTTATTACAATCGGCATCGTAAGCATTATCTGGGTTATTTATGGGTTTGAATTGGCCTTTGGTTATAAAGGTAACTCACCGTGGTACGGAAATATATCTCTCTCAGGCCTTGGTGGAATGGTCAATGACTTCACTAATAACGGTGGTATCTATCCAATTCCAGTATTAGTCTTCGCGGCATTTCAATTAATGTTTGCGATTATTACTCCAGCGCTAATTTCTGGCGCAATTGCCGATCGCACTAAGTTCGTTTCGTGGGCAATCTTTGTAACAATCTGGACCACAATTGTCTATTTCCCAGTTGCGCACTGGGTATTTGCTTTCGGAAATAAAGTTGGAGATAAGACCACAGGTACGGGCTTTCTCGCCGGCAAAGGTTTAGAGGACTTCGCAGGTGGAACCGCAGTCCACATCAATGCAGGAGCGGCTGGACTTGCTCTAGCAATTATTCTTGGTAAGCGCGTTGGTTGGCGCAAAGAGTCGATGCGCCCCCACTCTCTTCCATTAGTTCTGCTTGGATCTGGACTTCTATGGTTTGGTTGGTTTGGTTTCAACGCCGGGTCAGCGCTAGCGGCAAATGGAACTGCAGGTCTTGCCTTTATGAATACGCAAGTGGCAACGGCAGGCGCACTTATCGGTTGGTTACTCGTTGAGAAGATTCGCAATGGACATGCAACATCCCTTGGTGCTGCATCAGGTGCGGTCTCAGGTCTGGTTGCAATAACACCTGCATGTGCATTCGTTGCTCCATGGGCAGCAGTAGTAATCGGCCTTCTTGCAGGAGCTCTCTGCGCACTTGCAGTTGGCTTGAAATATAAATTGGGCTTTGATGACTCACTCGATGTGGTGGGCGTTCACCTAGTCGGCGGCATTTGGGGCTCACTTGCAATTGGGCTCTTTGGAACGCACGTCGTTAACAGTATTGGTTTAGATGGGCTCTTCTATGGCGGCGGGACTGCGCTTTTAGGTAAGCAAGCCCTAGGCGTTGGAATGGTTGCACTCTATTCCTTTGTTGTAACTTTGATTCTTGGCTTCGCAATTGAAAAAACGATTGGATTTAGAATTAAGATTGATAAGGAAGTTGAAGGTATCGATCTTAATGAACATGCTGAAAGTGCCTATGAAATGTCGAGCTCATCACGTGGAGGTTCCTTCTAATGAAACTTATTACTGCAATTTTAAAACCCTTTAAGTTGGAGGACGTTAAGAATGCTCTGCAAGCTCATGGCGTCACAGGCATGACCGTTTCAGAGGCCAGTGGCTTCGGTCGACAAAAGGGACATACCGAGGTGTATCGAGGCGCTGAGTACACCGTCGATCTAGTTCCTAAAGTTCGACTTGAAGTATTAGCTGATGACGCTGATGCTGATTCAGTTGTCGATGTAATTATCAAAGCGGCCTCAACTGGATCAATTGGAGATGGAAAGGTTTGGACCACTCCAGTCGATCAAGTAGTTCGTGTACGCACCGGCGAACGCGGATCTGATGCAATCTAAACAATAATCATGGGTACTCGTGAGAGAAGAGAGCGGTCCGGAGTCAATGATCGCTCTCTTCTCTCACTTTTTAATTCGGCAGTTCAAACGCACTTAGGCAGTCATAAAGGTGTAGCCCTTGCCGCAGTGGGTGGATATGGCCGCGGTGAGTTAGCACCGGGCTCAGATTTAGATATTCTGATTCTGCACCAAGGTCAGTATTCAACGGACAAACTTGGAGCTTTCGTCAATGCACTTCTGTATCCGCTGTGGGATACAAATACTGTCGATTACTCAATACGAACGCGAAGCGAAACGAGTAAGGCTGCTGCTAGTGACATTAAAGTCGCACTCGGTTTACTAGATATTCGCCTCGTTGCAGGCGATGCCGATTTAGTATCTGGCGTACAACGTGAAAGTGTAAATAGTTGGCAGAAAAATTCACGGATTCGTTTGCCAGAGTTAAAGGCTTCAATGGCGACGCGTTATGAGCGCGCAGGTGAGCTTGCTTATCTTTTAGAGCCAGATATTAAGGAGGCACGAGGTGGTCTGCGTGACATTACCGCTTTACGGGCAATTGCCTTAGCCGGAGTCGTTCCCGTGCCTCTCGAGCGAATAAGTTGGGCCGAGTCGACCCTCAATAATGTACGCGAGGCTTTGCATCAAGTAACTGGACGCAACAAAGACCGATTATTATTTCAAGAACAAGACAAAGTTGCCGCAGCTCTAGGTTATGCAAATGCCGATGTGATGATGAGTGAAGTTGCCCAAGCTGCGCGCCTGGTTGATTATCTACTTGAGTACACCTGGCATTTAATCGACCATAAGAGTCGAGATGGCATCATGGGGCTGCTTAAAAAGCCGCGAACAGTCTCCGTTGCTAAAAATATAAGTGTCACAAACAATGAAATCGTAATTGATCCGTCAACTTCCATTCACGATGATTCAGTTATTGGTTTGCGCGCCGCAGCAACGGCGGCGCAGCTAGGTCTGCCAATCTCACTTGAGAGTTGCGCCCTTATAACCGAATCACTTATAAATGGAACAGGGGCGTTTCAAACGCCTTGGCCGCGAGAGGCACGAGAGAGCCTCATTGCCCTTATCGGCGCAGGCGAATCGATGGTAAAAATCTTTGAAACTCTAGATCAAGAGGAGATTATTTTTTGGTGGATACCCGAATGGCGTCCGCTGCGCTCACTTGCCCAGAGAAATGCACTGCACCGCCACACAGTTGATAGACACATGGTTGAAACTGCAGTGCAAGCGGGAAAACTAACGCGCACAGTCCACCGACCAGATTTACTCCTATTTGCCGCGCTGTTTCACGACATTGGCAAAGGTAGTCACGAAGACCACTCTGATCGTGGAGAGCGTTTAATCGCACCCCTTGCCAGCCGTATTGGTTTCTCACCTGCCGATGTTGTGACGCTACAGATTTTAGTTAAACATCATCTTTTGCTATCTGCCACGGCTACACGCCGAGATTTGGATGATCCTGCAACTATCGCATCCATAATCGAAGTTATTCCCGATCTCAATACACTCGAACTTTTACATGCCTTGAGCATCGCAGATGGCGAGGCAACGGGTAGTGCTGGATGGAGTGATTGGAAAGCCTCCCTGGTCGGCGATTTAGTCCGACGCGTGAGAGGCGTGATGTCTGGATCAATGATTGCCGAACAACCTGCCTTAAGTAACGAACAACTTGTGTTGGCGCAGAGCGGAGTTCTTAGCGTTGTGCTGGAAAAACACACGAGTGGATACTCCATTGAGATTGTTTCACCCGATAAGCCAGGCCTACTCTCCCTTGTTGCTGGCGTTTTAAATACTTCACGTATGGATGTTAAATCGGCACGGACAAAGACGCATGGGCCATCGGCCGTGATGTATTGGATTGTGACACCAGAGGCACATGCACCAGAGATTACGCAGACCGGACTTCGCAATGAGATCGTGAAAGCCTTTGAAGATTCAACCCTTATTGAAGAGAAAATTATCTCGCGCGCAAAGGCATATGCATCGATTCCGAGTATTCCGGTGCCACCACCGGAGGTCGTATTTTTCAATGATGCCGCAACCGATGCCACGGTAATTGAAGTGCGAAGTCACGACCGCCCTGGATTACTTTTTAGGATTGGTTCGGCGATTACACACTCTAAAGTGGATATTCGATCGGCCATTGTTACAACTTTAGGCGCCGAGGCTATCGATACCTTATATGTGACTGAATTAAGCGGCGGTCCGCTCACACATGAACGGGCTGAAGAGGTCACGTCGCAGTTGCGCCTTGCTCTGAAGTAGTCTTACCCCACCATGTTTGAATCCTTGACCTCACGCTTTAGCGCTACGTTCTCATCGCTGCGCTCTCGCGGAAAGATTTCAAATGCCGATATTGAAAAAACATGCGCAGAAATCCGCCAGGCCTTACTTGAATCCGATGTTGCTCTAGATGTAGTTGAATCATTCGTCGCTCAAATCGCTGAAAAATCGCGGGTAGCGTTAGAAACGATGCAGTCTGGCACTAATCAAGCCAATGCGATCTTTGAAATTGTTAACGCTTCACTTATTGAAATCCTCGGTGGTTCAGCGCGCAGGGTGCGCTTTGCTAAAAACCCGCCGACAGTCATCATGCTGGCCGGTCTACAAGGTGCGGGTAAGACGACGCTTGCCGGAAAATTAGCTAAGTTCTACGCCGACCAAGGAAACACTCCACTATTGGTTGCATCGGATTTACAGCGACCTAACGCCGTTACTCAACTACAAGTTGTAGGCGAAAGCATCAACATTCCAGTTTTTGCCCCCGAAGTTGGCAACGGTGTTGGCGATCCTGTAAAAGTTGCTAAGGCTGGAATTGAGTTCGCTAAAGCCAAGCAGTACAACATGGTCATCGTCGATACTGCTGGACGTCTAGGCGTCGATGCAGATTTGATGAAACAGGCAAGTGATATTCGCGATGCTATTAACCCCGATGAGATTTTGTTTGTCGTCGATGCGATGATCGGGCAGGATGCAGTTCGAACGTCGCAAGCATTTTTAGATGGCGTTGGCTTTGATGGCGTAGTTTTAACAAAACTTGATGGCGATGCACGAGGTGGCGCCGCCCTTTCTATCGCATCCCTTACCGCTCGCCCGATTATGTTTGCATCTACGGGCGAGAAACTTAGCGATTTTGATATTTTCTATCCCGATCGCATGGCCTCGCGAATTTTGGGAATGGGCGATGTCGCAACCCTTGCAGAGACGGCGAAGAAGGCCTTTGACGGGGAGACTTCGGCAAAGTTGGAGGCAAAGTTTGCAAGCGGCGAGGATTTCACTCTCGAGGATTTCCTAGAGCAACTTCAAGCCATGTCGAAAATGGGCTCGATGTCGAAAATTCTTGGAATGTTGCCGGGTTCAGGGGCGATGAAGAAACAAATTGATAATTTTGATGAGGGCGAGGTCATTCGAACTAGGGCAATCGTGCAATCGATGACACCAGTTGAGCGCCGTGATCCGAAAGTATTAAACGGTTCGCGTCGGACCCGCATCGCCCTTGGATCCGGGCGAAAAGTATCTGATGTAAATAATCTCGTCGATCGCTTTAGTGCAGCTCAAAAGATGATGCGACAGGTTCGAAATGGTGGAATGCCTGCTGGGATGGCTGGCATGGGTTTGCCGGCGATGCCCGCCAATAAGCCGCCAATTGCGCACAAGAAGAAGTCCAAATCGGGAAATCCAGCTAAACGGGCCATCGAGCAGGCTCAGTAGTCGATTTCGCGTATGAGTGGCCTAGGTGGCAGAATAAGCAACCTGTTGAAGGGGCCCTCTATCCCCGTTCAACATCCATAAGACCGATAGTTAGATCCGCTCACCACGCACCCCGCTGTGGAGAAAAGATTCGACACACATAAACAGGAGACACCTTTCTTGGCTACAAAAATTCGTTTAATGCGCATGGGCAAGATCCGCACACCATTTTTCCGCGTCGTTGTTACAGACTCACGCAAAGCACGTAACGGTCTTTCAATTGAAGAGATCGGTCGCTATGTTCCAGGACAAGAGCCATCACTTATCGAGATCAACTCAGAGCGTGCTCTGTACTGGCTCGGAGTAGGCGCACAACCATCAGAGGCAGTAGAGGCGCTTCTGAAGGTGACTGGAGATTGGCAGAAGCACAAGGGTCTTCCAGGAACTGAAGGCACATTGCGTGTTGCAGCTCCTCGCGTTGGCAAGCACGTTGCTTACGAAGCAGCGGTTAAGCATGCAATGGATGAACCTAAAGAGGGTGCGACAACTTTAAAGAAGAAGGCCCAAGAGAAGTTAGCTGCAAAGGCGAATCCAGTTATAGAGACTCCGGTCGTTGAAGAAGCTGTTGTTGTGTCCGAGGTGTCCGAGGTTCCAGCGGTAGAAGCGACTACAGATGTTGTGGTTGAAACCGAAGCAGTGACAACAGAAGCGGCTGCCGAATAATTATGATGGATGAGGCTCTCGAGCATCTAGTCAAAGGGATTGTTGATAATCCCAATGATGTTGTTGTTACTGAGAAGACGCATCGCCGTGGAACAACGCTTGAAGTTCGCGTGAATCCAGAAGATATCGGTAAAGTTATTGGACGCAATGGTCGCACCGCTAAGGCGTTGCGCACTGTTGTTAGCGCGCTCGCAGGTCGCACAGTACGTGTTGATCTAGTCGAGACCGACGAACCTAACTAAGTAACGATTCACATAGCCATGCGTTTACTCGTAGGGCGCATTGGTCGAGCCCACGGAATCCTTGGTGAGGCGACGATCGAAGTGCGCACTGATGATGCGGATACTCGCTTTGCTATTGGTCAGAAGCTACAAACCGATGAGCACGGCATATTAGCCATTACTTCGGGGCGCGTTCATAACGGTATTTTATTGCTGGGCTTTGCTGGATATAGCGACCGCAATCAGATTGAAAAACTTCGCAACACTATGTTGTATGCCGATGTGGATATTAACGAGGAACGCGAAGATGGCGATGATTACCACGTCTTACAACTCATTGGCTGTGCTGCATACCTTGAAAACGGCGAACTTTTTGGAGAAGTCACGGACGTGGTTAATCTACCCGGACAAGACTTACTAGCGATTAAGACGCCGACTCGTGAGGCTTTGATTCCCTTTGTTCGCCAACTTGTTCCAATCGTTGATGTAAAAGCAAAGCGCGTTGTCGTAATTCCTCCAGATATGATCGGGGTAGTCGAATGAAAATCGATGTAGTAACAATTTTTCCCGATTATTTTGAGCCTTTGAAACTATCTTTGCTTGGAAAGGCGAGCGAGGCGGGAATCGTTAACTTTGAGATTCATGACCTGCGCGCCTTTGCAACTAATAACCATCATGCCGTTGATGACACACCTTATGGTGGTGGCGCTGGAATGGTTATGTTGCCCGAGATTTGGGGTCTGGCCCTGGATCCATTGATGGTTCCTGATACTGACTTAATTATTCTTACTCCTGCTGGCAAGCGTTTTGATCAACCGATGGCTACACAATTTTCACAAGCTAACCATATTGTCTTTGCGTGCGGTCGATATGAGGGAATTGATGACCGCGTTCGCCAACACTATGAGTCAGGGCAGTATGCATCCAAAAATATTCGAGTACATGAAGTTTCAATTGGAGATTACGTTTTAGGTGGGGGAGAAGTTGCATCCCTCGTCATGATTGAAGCGATTACCAGATTAATGCCAGGAGTTCTTGGTAACCCAGAATCTTTGGATGAAGAGTCACACAATGCCGAGGGCTACCTTGAATATCCAAATTTCACTAAGCCTTCCACTTGGCGCGATATCGCAGTTCCAGAGATTTTATTGAGCGGA
>CAILBF010000130.1 GCA_903832395.1 uncultured Actinomycetes bacterium
GCCTCCCGTAGGAGTCTGGGCCGTGTCTCAGTCCCAGTGTGGCCGGTCGCCCTCTCAGGCCGGCTACCCGTCGTCGCCTTGGTGAGCCATTACCTCACCAACAAGCTGATAGGCCGCGAGATCATCTTCAACCGAAAAACTTTCCAGATCAGCAGATGCCTGCCGATCTCGTATCCGGTATTAGCCCCGGTTTCCCGGAGTTATCCCAGTGTTGAAGGTAGATTCCTCACGTGTTCCTCACCCGTTCGCCGCTAATCCATCCCCGAAGGGATCTCATCGCTCGACTTGCATGTGTAAAGCACGCCGCCAGCGTTCGTCCTGAGCCAGGATCAAACTCTCCATAGAAAGTTTTATCTGGCGTACAGACAAACAAACTAACGTTTATTTTGTCTTATTACCAAAGGAAATCAACGGGTATAACTTTTAACGGTCATACCTCATTGAACTATTTATTTTGCCGTGGGTATCATCCAAAAGACAGTGTAAAACACTGACTTCTCGCTATTTAAAGCATGTCAAATAGAGCCACATATTGGCATTGACTTATGGCACGCTGTTGAGTTCTCAAGGTACGGATGCGCACTGGTCCTAGGATTTCTCCTATTTTCAGGGCAGACCAGCAAATCTAGTCCATACAGGCGGCACGGTCAAACTGAGCCAAAACCATGAACTAGAGCTGTTAGTCGATGCTGTTCGGCCTAAATCGTCCGATTCACAACAAGAGCGTAACTATAACCCGCGCCCCCGTAAGGGTCAAATCGAGATATTAATGAATAAATGATTCACAAGATGTACTAAAAACGTTAGCGGGTGTGGCTTTTAGGGCCCAGGAGGATAACTTAGATTAATTCGACAGCGGCGAGATCCCGCTTGCCTTTTCTCAAAACCGCATATTTACCGCATAAAAACTCGGTTTTTGCCGGCGCGTAATCCTCAGAAGTTACCTTTACATTATTGAGATATGCGCCACCATCTTTTACGACGCGTCGTGCCGCAGATTTCGACTCTACGACTCCCGTTGCTGCTAATAGGTCAACCCAGGATGGAATCTCTTCGCTTTTTGAAATTTGAATTCGAGGAAGTTCCGCTAAAGCGCTAGCAAGAGTCGATTCATCGAGTTCGGACAAGTCACCTTGGCCAAATAATGCCCGAGCTGCGACTTCAACGCGGGTTGTTGAATCTGCGCCATGAACAAGCGTTGTTAGTTCGCGTGCAAGTGCACGATGCGCTTCACGTTGTCCTGGGTTTTCCTCATGCGATTGGGCTAATTGAGAAATCTCTTCATGTGAGAGAAAGGAAAATACTTTAAGAAAATTAATTATATCTTTGTCTTCAGTATTGAGCCAGAACTGAAAGAAAGCATAAGGCGAAGTCATTGTCGGATCTAACCAAATGCTACCTCCTGCAGTTTTACCAAATTTAGTGCCATCCGACTTTGCGAGAAGTGGAACGGTCAAAGCATGAGCACTCCCCGACTCGACACGACGAATCAAATCAATTCCAGCAACAATATTTCCCCACTGGTCAGAGCCGCCAAGTTGCAATGTGCAATTATGACGACGGTAAAGCTCTAAATAATCAAAGGATTGCAGAACTTGATATGAAAATTCGGTATATGAGATGCCGCCGGCTTCTAATCGTGCCGATACAGACTCCTTCGATAACATTTGATTAACTGAGAAATGTTTACCAATATCGCGCAAGAATTCAATTGCACTTAACGGGGCGGTCCAATCTAGATTGTTAACTACAATCGCTGGATTCACTGTAGTGTCGAAATCTAAAAAGGCAGATACTTGCTTGCGTATTCCGCTAACCCAGCCCTCTACGACTTCATTGCTGTTGAGTGTGCGTTCGTCATTTCGCCCGCTGGGATCTCCCACTAAGCCTGTGGCTCCCCCAACTAAAGCGATTGGATTGTGGCCAGCTAATTGGAATCGGCGCAACACTAGAAGCACAACTAGATTGCCAACATGCAAAGATGCAGCGGTTGGATCGAAGCCGATGTAAAGCGTGAGTGGCTTCTTAAGCGCATCTGTCAGTGCCTTTTCATCGGTCGACTGAGCGACTAAGCCTCGCCAGCGTAAGTCTTCGATTAAGTTCATGAACTCATCATCTCCATAAAGTTGGTCTGCTTGCTTGTAATTAAAGCCAACTGAGCAAGGTTTGATTTCTTAGCCGCTTTTATCTGTGCGCTAACGAGCTCCGGTGCCGTACCTCCGGTTGTAGTTCTGGAGCTGAGTGCCCCGTGCACGGTTAAGACTTCCCGCACGCCTTCATCTAAATCAGCATGAATCGCCAATAGTTCAGCGTTTGTTAGTTGGTGGAGTTGGCGATTAGTGGATTCACAGAGTGCAACACAAGCACCTGCGGCCTCATGAGCTATCGCGAATGGAATCTTCTTTACTACTAGATAATCGGCGATCTCGGTTGCTAATGAAAAACCAAGAGGTGCGGCAAGTGCCATCTTTTCTCGGTCAAAGTCGGTTGTTTCGATCATTCCGGTAACTGCAGGAAGCAAAATCAATAACGTATCGATACTGTCGAAGAGCGGCTCTTTGTCTTCTTGCAAATCGCGATTGTATGCAAACGGTAAGCCTTTGAGCATCGTTAGGACTGACATCAAATTACCTACCAAGCGTCCGGACTTGCCACGAGCTAATTCGGCAATATCGGGATTTTTTTTCTGTGGCATTATCGAGGATCCAGTTGAATAAGCATCGGAGACTTTTGCCCACGCGAATTCACTCGAAGCCCATAGTGTCCACTCTTCACCAATGCGCGATAAGTGAACTCCGATAAGCGAGAAGATGAAAAGTGCTTCGGCAACATAGTCACGATCACTGACAGCATCGATACTGTTAGCAAAAGTTGAGTTGAAACCTAACTCCTTTGCAGTGGCGGCTGGATTGAGTGGAAGTGAAGAACCCGCCAATGCGCCAGCGCCGAGCGGACTTACTGATGTGCGTTCTAACCAATCGTTAATCCGATCTAAATCTCGGGCAAATGCGTGAGCATGTTTAGCTAACTCGTGACCAAATGAAACGGGTTGAGCATGCTGAATGTGAGTAAAACCTGGAGCGCTATCGTTTACATACTCTTGCGCCTTATCTAGAATCGCAATCTGCAACGAGGTAAGCAGCGAAGCAATTTCAAGTACATGGTCGATTGCAAAAAGTCTTAGATCGGTGGTCACCTGATCATTTCGTGATCGCCCCGCGCGAAGGAAGCCACCAACTGCGCCTAGTTTCTCGGTCAAGCCACGTTCAAGCGCGCTATGAACATCTTCATCCTCTGGCTGCGGCGCAAATGCGCCAGAAGCAACTGCGATAGCCAACTCCTCCAATGCACCCTTAATAGCTTGCGCACTTTGCGCTGAGATTAGGCCACTGGAGTGCAAGATGCGCAAATGGGCCAGCGATGCACGAATGTCATACGGCGCAAGTCGCCAATCAAAATCGATGCTGCGCGAGAGCGCAAAGGTCGACTCCGCATTGCTTTGCGAAAAACGCCCACCCCAGAGTGCCATCTATTTTTTTCCAATCGTAGATTTCGAATACGTCAGCAATTCTTTCGCTAATTGGGCGCCACCAGTGGCTTTCTTCGATACAAGAATTATCGTGTCGTCACCAGCAATAGTGCCGATAACACCAGTTAAATTTGCATGATCGAGTGAACTGGCTACAAACTGCGCTGCTCCAGGAGGGGTATGGATGACCGCCAAATTAGCGCTGTAATCGACGGAGAGAATGAGTTTTGATGGCATCGGCGAAACCCGAGCTAAAGCCTCATCGGTGCCCCCCGGGATTTGATAAACGGACTCACCACTTTTGGTGCGTGCTCGTACCGCACCGATCTCTTCCAAATCTCGGCTAGCTGTCGCTTGAGTCACTGGGTAACCCGATTTCTTTAGCAACACAACTAAATCAGATTGCGAATGAACAGCGCCTGACTCAATCAGGGAGATTGCTTTGGCTCTGCGTGCTGAAACGCTTTTAGTTGACATGAGCCATAACCTTTCTAAAAGTTGAGATAAAGGTATTTATTTGAGCTGTAGTCACCGTTAAGGCTGGTGCGATACGAATCGTTGTAGGGGTCGGTGCATTTACTAAAACTCCGGCATCACGCATAGCGATTAGCACCTTATTAGAAATTGGTTCAGCCAATTCAATTGCAATCAAGAGACCTGCTCCGCGAACTTCAACCACACCGGGAATTAATGCAATCTCTCCTATTAACTGCTTTTCATGCTTCTTCACTGCAATCATCAATTGATTCTTTTCGATAAATTTAATCGTTGCAAGTGAGGCCGCAGTGGTAATGGGATTCCCACCAAAAGTAGAGCCATGATCTCCGGGTTGGAAGAGATAAGCCGATGCACCGCATGCGATCATGGCCGATAGCGGCAGTCCGCCCCCTAAGCCTTTAGCTAGCGTTATGACATCGGGAGTAATTCCAGAGTATTCGTAACCAAACCAGTCTCCAGTGCGACCCATTCCAGTTTGTACGCAATCTAGAACCATAAGC
>CAILBF010000131.1 GCA_903832395.1 uncultured Actinomycetes bacterium
AAGAAAGCGATGATTAATGCATCGGCAACTTCTTTAGCATTTTCATACGTTGGATTATCTGAGAAACCTGTCCACGAACCTGCAATTGCACGATTTCTGAAGCGATAGTAGTTAACTGCCTTTCGGCCTACTAAATACGAGGTTGTTTGCAAACCGCGCTCACGAAGAAGGGTTACTAACTGCTCCCCTTCTTTAATCGCATTATTTGAGTACGCGCCTGCCATTCCACGATCTGACGTGATAATCAAAACCGCAGCACGGATTGGATTTTCAGTCGGAGTCGTAAGCGGATGATTTGTTGAAGAGTATGTGGCAACTGCAGAAACAGCACGGGTCAACTCATAAGCATATGGAGTCGACGCAGTAACCCGTTGTTGCGCTTTAACGATACGAGAAGCAGAGATTAACTCCATAGCTTTCGTAATCTTTTTAGTCGCTTTTACGGATCGCATGCGTCTGCGATAAATGCGGAGTTGGGCACCCATGGGATTACGCTTTCGCGGACTCCTTATGAGGAGGAACGTGCTTAGTGATTTGCTCAGAGCCTTCGCCCTCAAGTGCCTCTACTGGCGCATCTTTTACGACAACGGCGATAGTAGGAACAAAGCGCTGCTTGAATGAGGCAACTGCCTCGACCATTGAAGCGACAGTGTCATCTTCTAGCTGCTTGGTTTCGGCGATAACATCAAAGATTGCTTTGCGTTCGCGACCAATGTATTCCAGAAGCTCTGATTCAAATCGACGAATATCGGCCACTGCAACGTCATCGAGTGCACCCGATGTACCAGCCCAGATTGAGACAATCTGACGCTCTAGTGAGTACGGTGAGTATTGACCTTGCTTAAGTAGCTCAACCATTCGCGCACCGCGCTCAAGTTGTGCCTTTGAAGCTGCATCAAGGTCGGAACCGAAAGCTGCGAAAGCTTCAAGCTCGCGGAACTGTGCAAGGTCAAGACGCAAACGTCCGGCAATCTTCTTCATCGCTTTAGTCTGAGCAGAACCACCCACGCGAGAAACAGAAACACCTACGTTGATCGCTGGGCGAACACCGGCGTTAAATAAATCTGTTTCTAAGAAGCACTGTCCATCGGTAATTGAAATTACGTTTGTAGGAATGAATGCAGAAACGTCATTTCCCTTAGTCTCAATGATTGGCAGACCAGTCATTGAACCGCCACCGAGTTCATCGGAGAGCTTTGCGCAACGCTCTAATAAGCGTGAGTGTAAGTAGAAAACATCTCCAGGGTATGCCTCGCGGCCTGGTGGACGACGAAGCAACAATGAAACTGAACGATAAGCCTCAGCTTGCTTTGAAAGATCATCAAAGACGATAAGAACATGCTCGCCCTTATACATCCAGTGCTGTCCGATTGAAGAGCCGGTGTATGGAGCTAAATACTTGAAACCTGCTGGGTCTGATGCGGGAGATGCCACGATTGTCGTGTACTCCATTGCGCCAGCTTCTTCTAGAGCAGCTTTAACGGAGGCAATAGTTGAACCCTTTTGACCAATAGCAACATAGATACATTTAACTTGCTTCTTTGGATCTCCAGTTTTCCAGTTTTCCTTCTGATTAATAATTGTGTCAACTGCAACAGCAGTCTTTCCAGTCTGACGGTCACCAATAATTAGCTGGCGCTGTCCGCGACCGATTGCTGTCATTGCATCGATGGCTTTAATTCCAGTTGCCAATGGCTCCTTAACTGGCTGGCGCTCAACTACCGATGGTGCCTGTACTTCAAGGGCACGACGCGCATCGGCTTTAATTTCGCCTTTGCCATCGATTGGGCGTCCAAGTGGATCAACAACGCGACCAAGGAAAGCATCGCCGACTGGTACAGAGAGAATCTCTCCAGTACGTCGAACTGATGAGCCTTCTTCAATTCCTGTTGTATCACCCAGAATAACTACGCCGATTTCGCGCACATCAAGGTTTAGCGCAAGACCGAGGGTTCCGTTCTCGAACTGCAAAAGCTCGTTTGCCATTGTCGACGGGAGACCTTCGACGCGTGCAATTCCATCGCCTGCTTGGCTAACAGTTCCGACTTCATCGCGAGACGCGGTCCCTGGATCGTATGACTTAACGAATGTCGCCAAGGCATCACGGATCTCTTCGGGCCGGATCGTAAGTTCCGCCATTTTATTCTCCCTTTTCTTGTTTCTAGTTAAAAACTTAAGCGCTCTTACCAGCAAGCAGGCGATCTGCTTGTGCTAAACGAGCAATCAAAGTTCCATCAATGAGCTCATCTGCAATTCGAATTGACAGACCTCCCACGACTTCCTTTTCGATACTTACATTCACTCGAATTTCGTGGCCCATCATCTTTGTGAGGGACTTAGTTAAGCGAGTGGTTTGATCTTGTGTAAGCGCAGTGGCCGAAACAACATGTGCAATCAAGCGGGCTTTGCGCGCTGAAATGATGTCGGCGAACTCTTCTAGTCCATTTTCAAGATTACGGCCGCGTGGATGATCAACTAAAAATGAGATTAAATCGATTGATGCCTGAAGTGCTTTCCCTGACAGGAGGGCAAGCACCAGATCACTCTTTTTAACTTCTGACGTTGAACGAAGGGCGAAGGCCGCACGAAGCTCTGGGCTCTTAATAACAATCTGGGCAAAGGCGAAGAGCTCGGATTCAAGTAGATCCAGTTGTGAAGCTTTTTCAACAGCAACACTTTGGGCTTCAACTGCAAGGAGCTCGAGTACATCGCCTAAATCCTTAGGTGATGACCAACGCAGGCCAACCATTGTCGAGAGCAAAGTAAAGGCGCCGCCGCTTTGAATTTTCGCGAAAACCGTCTTACTTAATTCAACTTTAGAAGCTGCATCCCGCGCAAAATCAGTTAACGCCCGGCGCAAAGCAATTGAAGAATCAAGAACTGTAACAATCGCCAAAAGATCAGCCGAAACTTGAGCTGCAACCGATGCATCACCGCTGGAGATTAATTTCTCAAGCTGTGCGCGGGTTGCGACTAAAGAGAGTCGACTTGAACCTTTGAGTGCGAGTGTCATAGTTACTTTGCCTTCTCCACATCTGCAAGGAAGCGCTCAACCACACGTGATTGACGCGCTGCATCATCGAGTGATTCTCCGACGATTCTTGATGCGAGTTCAGTTGCTAGCGCACCCACTTCATTGAGAAGTGAGTTGAAAGCTGCTTGACGTTCGGCCTCAATTGATGTGCGAGCTGACGCGGTAATTCGCGTCGCCTCTTCTTGGGCAGTAGTTCGCATGTGCTCGAGAATAACGGCGCCTTCTGCACGAGCCTCTTCACGAAGCTTTGCGGCTTCACCGCGAGCATCGGCAAGTTGTGACTTGTACATCGTTAGCGCCGCAGCGGCTTCACGTTGTGCAACTTCTGCACGCTCTAAGCCACCCTGAATTGCTTCAGTGCGATCCTTATAAGCTTTTTCGAAACGCGGAACTGCGCGGGCACGAATGATTAAGAACAAAATTCCAAAGGCAATGAAGCCGACGGCTATTTCGGCAGGCTTTGGAATGACCGGACTAGGACCCGCCTCAGCGGCTGCTAAAAATCCAATACGACTCAACATCTATGAACTCCTTGTATCTATTTCTTACTTCAGTACGAATGCAAGAACAAGGCCGAATAGCGCCAAAGCTTCAGCAAGGGCGAAGCCAAGGAATGCGATTGGCTGCAGGATGCTGCGAGCCTCTGGCTGACGAGCAACGCCGCTGATGTATGCCGCGAAGATCAAGCCGGTAGCTGTACCGGGTCCAATAGTCGAAAGGCCGAAGCCTACGATTGCGAGAGTACCTGTCATTTCTCTTTCCTTTCATATTGGCCAAACGGTTGTTTGGTCAAATTTACTGTGGTGCTAGTGCTCGTCGGCGAGCGCCCCTGCGATATATAAAGCCGTTAACAAAGTAAAGATGTACGCCTGTAGCGCTTGGATACCCATTTCAAAGAAGCTCAAACCAATTGCAAAGCTAAATGAGAACAAACTTAGAAACTTAAGAATCAATCCGCTAGTGAGCAAATATTCGCCACCAAGTGTGAACACAAGAAGGAGAAGGTGGCCAGCGAACATGTTCGCAAATAAACGCATTGAAAGCGTTAGCGGACGCGTTACAAGATAAGTAAGTAGCTCAACCGGGGTTAAAATTAAGTAAACAGGCTTTGGAATTCCTGGCATAAAGCAGATGTCCATTACGTACTTTTTCAAACCATGCTTCTTAATTGCGACATAGTGGTAAGTAACGTAAGAAAAAATAGTCACACCGATTGGAAATCCGATGTGCGACATGGTCGGAAACTGCAAAAGCGGAATGACGCCAAATATGTTGTTTGTCAGAATAAAAATAAAGAGTGAGAAAAGAAAGGGAACAAAGCGCATGAACTCAGGGCCAATAACATCGCGTCCAAGTTCATTGCGGATGAATGTGTAAATTGATTCACCGGCAAATTGCAGACGTGAAGGAACGATTGCGGCTTTTCTAGCTGAGAGCGTAAAGAAAGTTCCTGCGATAATCACTGAGAGAAAAACTAGAAGGACTGGCTTGGTAAATAGGATGCTATTTCCAAAAATAGGAGGGAAATTAAAGTCTGCGCTACTTGGGGCGACGAAGCCTGGATTGGCTTGGCTCCATAAAACGCGCACTTAAAACTCCTCTAAAAAAGTCGGTTTTTAGCTCTTACCCGTGGGGAGGGGGCTGTACATGGGCAAACTTAGAGGCTTATTCGCCTACATGCAAAACCAGTGGGGCGGATTTAACTCTTGAGGAAGCGGAGCCAGATAAGCCAAAAACTTGAGCCGAGCCCAAGCAACAAACCGCCGATGAGCAGGAAGTGGGTCCCAAGAAAGTGATCCCCCAGGGCTCCAGCGCCTCCCCAGAAAACTAAGCCGGAAATTAAATAGGCGAGTATTGACCAAAAAGCTGCATCATCATCCATAGCCATTAGTTACCACCTTTTTCAACGGATTGATTGTGACTGGCATCACCTGGCAATGGTAGGTGAAGACGCAGCTTTAAGAAAGCCCGTACCTCGCCCGCCAGCCACGCAAAAGTAATTACTACCGCAACGACTCCGAAAGTTGTTCTATCTAAATTCTTTTCTGGCACCATATTTACAACAACGAGAAGAAAAACTCCCAAGATTACTAGCTTAGCAAAATATGAAATTAAAACTAGAACCATCGTCATCATTGGATCTAATTTGCGCGAGAATTTTGATATCGCTAAATGAATTCCAAAAAAGATGAGAACAATAAACTCGGCTAACACTCCACCTAAAATCGATGATGAACCTCGTGCAAATGTCATGACGATCGTTGCTAGAACTCCCATAACGCTGGCTGGAATTACCGCGCCTCGCCACATTTCAAACTCGGTCGATTGACTCATTTCAGTACCTTACCCTTTTTGCTAATAACTAATGTCACGGCAATTAACCCCAGCGCAGTAAGCAGGGCAATCCACCACGGCTCAAAAGCTAAAATTGTCACTGGAAAGGCGATCGTGGCCGTGCACATATACAAAATCAGGGCCGTTCTTAACTGCGAGTTTCCACCGGCCAATAGCCGATGGTGCAAGTGCTCGTTATCTGGAGTGAAGGGAGATTTTCCAGCCTTAACTCGTCGACCAACGGCAAGCAATAGATCTGCCAATGGAATGGCTAGGACTGCAAATGGCAAAAATAATGGCAACAGTGTCGGGCCGCCAGATTCGGCTGAGATTGCATTTGGATCTACCTGCCCAGTTAATGTAATCGCTGCCGAAGCCAGTAGAAGTCCCAGCAACATCGACCCACTATCGCCCATGAAAATCCTTGCCGGGTGAACGTTATGCGGCAAGAAACCGATGCAAAGCCCAACTAGAACTGCAGTAATAAGTGAAGGTGCACCTGCGCGATTGAAACCAAAAGTAACGGATAACAAATAAGCAAAAGCGAAGAAAGCAATCCCTGCAATAGCCACAATTCCTGCAGCTAATCCATCCATGCCATCGATGAAGTTAACGGCATTTATCGTTACAACAACAATTAATACCGTAACTAACTGTCCAATGCTTGGAGGCAGCGTGATAACACCATTGATAGGTAGCCATAAGAGTTGAATTCCATAAAGTAACAAAATACTCGCAGCAAAGACTTGTCCAGCAAGTTTTGTCAGTGCATCTAATTGGAAACGATCATCGGCCATACCGAGCACAACAATGACGGTGGCGGCTAAGAAGATTCCCTGTGACTCATGCCCGAAAGACTTTCCTACTAATGGCAGATGATTAACGATCATAAAAGTTACGGCCATCGCCATCCACATAGCAACTCCACCCCAGCGGGCAGTAGGAGTTGTATGAATATCGCGGCCTCGAATTTGAGCGACTGCGCCTAGAGCAATAGCTTGCTTACGTACATAAGGAGTAATGAGGTAACACAGCGCCGCTGAAATTAAAAGGGTTACTAAATACTCACGCATAAAATCACTTAGGCCTGATAAATAGGAAAGCGTGCAGTAAGTGCATGCACCTCAGTTTTAATCCCAGCATGGACTGAAGCATCCTCGCTGGCAATTGCTCGTGAGATTAAAGATGCAATCTGCTTCATTTCAGCAACACCCATTCCTTGGGTGGTTGTTGCGGGCGTTCCAACTCGAATTCCACTTGTAATTCCAGGCTTTTCTGGGTCATTAGGAATCGAGTTCTTGTTCATAACAATTCCAGCAGCTCCGCAACGTTCGTCGGCAACTTTTCCGGTCACTCCGGTTCCGCGGATATCCATCAAAGCTAAGTGGGTCTGCGTTCCGCCTGAGACTGCACGCATACCTTCGCTCTCAAGGGCCGCAGCTAAGGCTTTAGCGTTAATGATTACGTCCTTGGCATATTTTTGATAACCCGGTGTTGCACACTCAGCTAATGCAACGGCCTTGCCAGCAACTGCGGACATGATTGGTCCGCCCTGCATTCCAGGAAAGACCGATTTATCTATTGCCGTTGCATGTTCGGCCTTAGTCAAAATCATTCCACCCCGCGGTCCGCGCAAAACTTTGTGTGTTGTAAATGAAACTACATCAGCGTATGGAACCGGTGAAGGAATCGCTTTACCGGCAACCAGACCGATGAAGTGCGCAGCATCCACCCACATGATTGCGCCGACTTCATCACAAATTGCGCGAATTTTTTCAAAATCAATAAGCGATGGGTATGCAGTTGCACCCGAGCAGATCATCTTTGGTTTTGTAGCAATTGCCTTGTCTCGTAGTTCGTCATAATCGATAAGTTCATTATCGGCACGAACTCCGTATGACTCAACGTTAAACCACTTGCCGGAAAAGTTGACGGCCGAACCGTGTGTTAAGTGACCACCATGCGGCAGTGACATTGCAAGAATTGTGTCTCCTGGCTTAGTGAAAGCTTGGTAGACCGCAATATTTGCGCTGGCGCCTGAATGGGGTTGCACGTTTGCATGCTCTGCACCGAATAAACTCTTAGCGCGCTCTATTGCAAGGTTTTCTGCCTTGTCTACCTCTTCGCAGCCACCGTAGTAACGCTTTCCAGGGTAACCCTCTGCATATTTATTAGAAAGCGTCGAGCCCATCGCGGCCAAGACTGCGCGTGACGTGAAGTTCTCAGATGCGATCAACTGTAAGTTAGTTTGCTGACGCTTGAGTTCACTCAATAAAACCGCGGCAATCTCTGGATCTTGCGCGGTTAACGCTTCAAAATCGGGGCCATAGAAAGTAGACATGGCCTAACCTTATAGGGCGCTGGCTCCAGGGACGATGTTTTGAATCTCTTCCAATGAGATTGCGCCAATTCGTTGCACTCGAACTCCCGATTCATCGGCCTCGACTACGGTTGTTAAAGGACCTTTGCGCAGATTGCCACCATTGAACTGCAGAGCTAAATCCCTGACCCTGTCCGCAATAGTAATTTCATTAAGTGATCTAGGAGCTGGTTGGCCAGGCTTTGCCGCACTTGCTACAGCCAGCGGCCCAGTTGCCGCCAATAAAGCTTTTACAAATTTACTTTTAGGTACTCGAATACTTATTCGATCTAACTGGTTGTCATCGCCTAAATCCCAACCCAATCCACCCTGCGGGAGAAGATTCATCGTTAACATTCCCGGCCAAAACTTTTTCATTAGTGCCACAATCTCCGGAGTAAACTCTCGCACAATTCCATTTGAAGTCTTGGCAGTTGCAATTAAAACTTGAGCAGCCGTAAATAATGGATCTCCGCGCAGCACGTGTATTTCGCGAACTGCATCGTGGTTAAAAGCATCGGCTGCAAGTACATATCCATGCTCTAATGGAATCGCAATGACGTATCCATCAGCGATAGCTTTGCAGGCTTTTTTTACATGTGCTGGAAGTTCGCCTTTTTTTAAATCGATCGTTTTACCCATTGCTACTTCCTCACCGCACTTGTCCAACGGGGACGGCCCACTAGGTCATCATGCAGGGTTATGCTCCCAAAATCTACGACTAATTCTCTGGCAATGGCAAAGCCTTGATCCTCGCCATGTTCAATAACTAATACGCCAGCGGGTTTTAATAAGCGACTAGCTGCACTTATGAATTTACGGGGCAGCTCCATTCCGCTTGCTCCACCAAAGAGGGCGGCGTGTGGCTCAAAAGAGGCTACATCTCGTGGTAGCTCTGCGGAATCGGCAATATAGGGTGGGTTAGCGATTACGACATCGCATTTAATTCCCGGAAGCACTTCGGCAACATCGCCCTCTACAACACGAACATTTTCGGCGATGACTGAAACATTTTTCTTAAGCCAATAAATTGCCTCAGGTGAGTTCTCCACCGCGATCACGCGAGTATCAGGCGCTTCGGTCGCTATAGCTAAAGCAAGCGCACCTGATCCTGCGCCTAAGTCAATTACGCTAACTGG
>CAILBF010000132.1 GCA_903832395.1 uncultured Actinomycetes bacterium
AACTTGGAGCAGCTGTAGGAACAACTTCACTTGATGCGATTTCAAAGCAGATCGGTGCAACACCTCAGGTATTTAACGACAACGCAGCTGGTGTTTCAGCACTGAAGAACAAGCAAATCGATGGTCTAGTTGTAGATCTACCAACTGCTTTCTACCTTTCAGGTGTTGAAGTTCCAAAGGGTCTAATTGTTGGACAGCTTCCATCAACTGGTGCCGGAGATCAGTTCGGTCTCTTGCTTTCAAAGGGCAGCAAGTTAACTTCATGTGTTTCAAAGGCAGTAGATTCAATTACAGCTGATGGAACATTGGCAGCAATTACAGATAAGTGGCTAGCAACTGATGCTGGCGCTCCTGTATTGAAGCCTTAATAGAAACTAAGAAGTAAACACGGTAGTTTGGCGGCCATGTCAGAGACACAAAACTCTGCGTGGTCGCCAAGCTCACGTGAGATTCAACGCCGCCAATCAAGGCGTGCAATAAGCCGCAAGCAAGCAGGTATTGCTGCGGCTTCTTCTATTCTCGTCCTTGGTACATTGCTAACGATTCTTGTTACCTCACCTGGCTGGGAAACCGTTAAGTCCACCTTCTTTGATATCCAATATGGAAAAGAAGTATTTCCTACCGTAATCAAAGGTTTGTGGATCAATCTGCAATTAACTTTTATTGGTGGGGCAGCAATTGGTGTTATCGCACTTGGCCTTGCATTAATGCGAACTACAAAATCGCCAGCACTTACTCCATTAAGATTTTTAGCTACCGCATATGTTGATATTTTCCGCGGCGCTCCACTTATCCTGATTATCTTGTTAGTCGGTTTTGGCGTGCCGGCACTGGGTCTTAAAGGTGTTTCAAGCAATGTGATTTTCTTAGGCACCGTTGCAGTTGTGCTTACTTATTCTGCCTACGTTGCCGAAGTTATTCGCAGCGGAATTTTATCTATTCATCCAAGCCAACGAGCAGCAGCCAGATCTTTGGGATTAACTTCAGGTCAAACAATGCGCTTTGTGGTTTTACCTCAAGCAATACGTCGTGTGGTTCCACCTTTGTTAAATGATTTTGTATCACTTTTGAAAGACACAGGTTTAGTTTCAATCCTTGGAGTAACCGACGCAGTCCGTGCGGCCCAGATTAATGCCAGCAGAACCTTTAATTACACCCCTTATGTTGTTGCAGCAATTTTGTTCTTACTAATAACTATTCCAATGTCTCGCTACACAGACCGTGCCATCAGGCAGCGCACCAGTGCCCAGAATTCAGAGGGCGCGATCTAATGAGCAACGTTTTAGAGCTAGTTAATATCCGCAAGTCCTTTGGGACCGAGCTGGTATTAAACAATCTTTCGTTAGCAGTTCCTGAACACACTGCAACGGCGTTAATTGGTGCATCAGGATCTGGTAAATCGACTTTGCTTCGCTGCATTAACTTGCTGGAATCTATCGATGACGGGCAAATATTTCTAGATGGAGATGAAATTTCAGATCCGCTCATCAATGTGGATGATGTCCGCCGCCGCTTAGGTATGGTTTTTCAATCATTTAACCTTTTCCCACACAAAACAGTTCTAGAAAACATCACCTTGTCCCCAATAAAAGTGCAGGGCAAGAGCAAGGACGAGGCAAAAACTGCTGCAATCGAATTGCTCAAGCGCTTTGATCTTTCCGATAAAGCCGATCAATACCCAGATCGCCTGAGCGGTGGACAGCAACAACGAGTTGCGATCATTCGATCTTTAGCTGTTAATCCACGTTTATTGCTACTGGATGAAGTCACATCTGCACTTGACCCAGTACTTGTTAATGAAGTTCTATCTGCTGTGCGAGATTTAAAGAGCGACGGAATGACCATGGTCCTAGCAACACATGAAATGGGCTTTGCAACCCAGGTTGCAGATGAAGTTTGTTTCTTAGAATCAGGAAACATTATTGAGCGCGGAACAGCAGATCAGGTGCTGCATAACCCTCAGAACCCAAAGACTCAAGAGTTCTTAAAGCGCGTGCATCAAGCTGGAAGACTTTAAAGAGTTACGGGAAGAGAAACTAATCCACGCAAAGCAACATCTTTTCTCCACTGCAGTTCATCTACATTTTTACTTAAGCGCATATTAGGGAATCGGCTCAGAATCTCTTTGATAATTTCCTGTCCTTCAATTCTTGCAAGCGGTGCGCCTAAGCACACATGAACCCCACGACCAAAAGCAAGGTGCTTCCTGGTATCTCGATCGAGATTAAAAATATCTGGATCAGCAAACTCATTTTCATCTCGGTTTGCCGATGACAACATGGGCAACACAAGTTCTCCCACCGGTATTGAAACTCCAGAAATTTCCATCTCGCTTTTTGTGATGCGCCAAGATCGTGGAACTGAGCCATCAAAACGTGCCATTTCATCAACTGCGCTTGGGATTAAATCCGGATTTAACTTAATTCTTTGCAACTCTGAATCAGAGCTAAGCAAAGCAAGCATTCCATTTCCTAGTAGATGTGTTGTGGTTTCATGCCCTGCTACAAAGAGAGTTACTACAGTAGATACCAGTTCGGAATCACTTAAAGAATCTCCTTGCGATTCTGCATTCACTAATCCCCCTAAGACATCCTGAGAAGGATCTAGCTCACCTTTATCTCGCAGAGTTCGTCTTTCATTTGCAAGCCTTGTAACAAACACTCGAATTTCCTGGAGCATTCCCTCCGCGTATATCGCCTTTTCTGGATCGATTAGTCCGCCCTTTTCGTAGAGTCCATTAATAGCTCCTGCCCAACGAATTAGGTCAGGGATGTCTGATTCAGCAGAGCCCAAGAGCCGACCAACAACTAAGGCTGGTACAGGGGTAAAGACATCATGAATTAAGTCAGAGTTTGATTCCAATCGTGAAATCACCTTTTGCACTACATCTCTGGTTATCGGTCGCATTGATTCGGATACTTTAGGAGTGAAAGCCTGAGCAAGCAGCCCGCGTAGTCTTTTGTGTTCAGGAGCGTCTGAATGTGCAAGTCCTGTAGCAAAATGCATTTGAAGCAGTGGCAAGCGTTTTTGAACTTCGGGGTCAAGCTTATTAATTAAGTGAAGAACGCGGCCTTTAGATGAATAATTCTGATGATTATGAAGGATATCTGATACATCTTGAAATCTTGTTACGACCCATCCACCAAGGGTTTCACTATAAAAAACAGGCTGACTCTGGCGTAACTTTGCAAAAAGCGGGAATGGATTTGAAAAATATGTGCCATCCTCAAAAGATTGCTTTAGGAGCTCGTCGCCATGCACAAGAAAACCTTAGCAGCTATTCAGAAATTTTAGAAGAGCCACTACGATTTAAGCGATGCCAACTCAATTATCTAATCAATTTCCTTCCAATTCCATCCCACTATTGGCTTACGCAGCCGGAGATGCATTTGGTGTGTATTACGAATTTCTTGATCAAACCCCTAAAGAAATTCCACAAGTTTTATTGCCCAAAGAGGGATGGCCATTTGGTGGCGTCAGTGATGACACATTGCTTTCAATTCTGACAATTAAATCCTTATCGAAAGAAACTCCTGATGAGGCTGCTGCATTTTTTCTTGCGGAGTTACGAGCAGCAATTCCTAGATTGCGTGGTTTAGGGCCAACTACAAGGACTGCTCTTGGGTTAGAGGTGAAAGATGGTGAGCGAGGTGTCATCGGCGAAACAAATGGCGCAATTATGCGAACCGCCTTATGTGGCTTATTTATTAAGCACAACCGCGATGAGTGGATTAAAGCTTTAGTTGAAGTAACGCATAAATCTGCAAAGGCAGTTGAGTGTGCTCAAATTGCAGCTGGCCTTTTCGCAGGAGAAGAGTTTCCCGATTATCCAGATTGGACTCCACCGGCGGTTGGAATTTCATTAGACCCACTAGAAACATTGCAATCCGTCGTTGTGGGAACCGTAGCCGAACTTATTAAACGCGGCATTGAGCCTGAGATTTTCTTAAGTAGTAACTTAGCTAATGGCGATCAAAGTAACGCCGCCCTCTTTCATAAGTACCGCCCACTAATTGATCTA
>CAILBF010000133.1 GCA_903832395.1 uncultured Actinomycetes bacterium
AGCGAATTGTTTTGCACTTAGGTGGATATGAATCAGTAGCACTTATATACATCAATGGCACAGAGGTTGGACTCACTAAAGACTCACGTCTTGCCGCAGAGTTCGATGTAACGAAATTTTTCCGTAGAGGTTCAAATGTAATTCGAATCGATGTCACTAAATGGTCAGATGCAACTTTCATTGAAGATCAAGATCAATGGTGGCATGGTGGCATTACCCGCTCAGTAAAGCTATTTGCAACACACAAAGTTTTTATCGAGCGTTTTTACACAACTGCTGGGCTTGAAAAAGACGGCACTACAGGAACGTTAGATATCCGTGCCCAAATCTGCTCCATAGATAATTTATCAACCGATGGCTACACATTAAGGGTCAACATCGAAGAGTTACCTAAAGTTAAGTCGGCACAGTTATCCAAGACGGTCCACACTTTTACCGCCCCTATTTGGACTGATTACAATGAAGAGTTACGAAATGCCAGCAACGCATATTTCCATGGAAAATTCTGGGCCGGCGATATGCCACAAAAAACACGCGCCTTCATTGAAAAAGCCGAGCCCTCTCCAGCTGGTGCTATTGAGTTTAAAACTACACTCCCTCGTATAAAGCCCTGGTCTGCAGAAAATCCGCAGTTATATACGTTAAATATTGAGCTTTGCGATCCGACCGGACAAGTTGTAGAGGTTTCATCTCAAAGAATTGGCTTTAGGTCGGTAAAGGTCGTTGGCTGCGATTTACTGATTAATGGAAAAGCTGTAATTTTCTACGGAATTAATCGACACGATTTCAATCGATATACCGGGCGTGCATTAACTCGCGACGATATGCGTGAGGATTTACTTGAACTCAAGCGCTGGAACTTCAATGCGGTGCGGACCTCGCACTATCCAAATGATGCAGCCTTCTTAGATCTCTGTGACGAGTTGGGCTTTTATGTAATTGGTGAGGCAAATATTGAGTCGCATGCATTTATTTCCTCAATTTGTAATGATCCAAAGTATTTAACAGCATTCGTCGATCGAGTTGGTCGGATGATTCAACGCGATATACATCATCCAGCGGCCGTGATGTGGTCACTCGGAAATGAATCAGGTGCGGGAACTAATCATGAGGCGGCGGCGGCATATGCGCGCGCATTTGATCCCTCTCGTCCGCTGCATTATGAGGGCGGCATCCGCGGCAACTGGATGGGCAGTCATTCGCTTACTGACGTAATCGCACCAATGTATCCAGCAATTAGCGCAATTAAAGAGTATGCGACCTCCAGTAAGGCCGATCGCCCGTTAATCATGTGTGAGTACTCGCATGCAATGGGTAATTCAAATGGAACTTTGGCCGAGTACTGGGAAGTTATCGAATCAACTCCTGGTCTACAAGGTGGGTTTATTTGGGAGTTCTGGGATCACGGACCCGTGCAGACTTTGCCAAATGGAACGACCCGTAATGCATATGGTGGAGATTACGGCGAGAAAAAGCATGATGGAAACTTTTGTTGCGATGGAATGGTTTTCCCAGATCGCACCGCAAAGCCTGCCATGCATGAGTTCAAGGCGATTGCCTCACCAGCACGAATCACTGCAGTTAAAGCATCTACTGGTAATTTTAAGATTTTCAATAAAAACTTCTTTAATGATTTAGCTGCATATGAAGTGCACTGGTCTATTACTCGAGATGGCATTATTTCTGATGGTGGCAAAGTGAAGCTCCCTAAAGTCGGCCCTCGTAAAACTATTGCATTTAAAGTTAAATCATCGCTCCTAAACAAAGCTGATGGTTCGGGCGAGAGATTCATAACTTTTACTATTGTGCGTATCGCCAGTACTGCTTGGTCCTCTTCGATGAGTGAAGTCGGCTGGAACCAACTGCCGCTTCCTTCACGAGCTTTAACCATCAAAGATCAGAAGTACTCTGACTTATTTACTAATGTCGTTGATGAGCAGGGCCAAATTATTATGCCGTATGGAGTCGTAGCGCCAGTACTTTCTCTCTGGCGTGCTCCAACTGATAATGATCGCATCGGTCATATCGCAACTAAGTGGAGCCGTTGGGGCCTGCGCGACATTGAGCGAACTGATTGTGTAGTTTCTCAAACAGGCACAAAGGCTAAGATTACAAACACATGGCAGACTAGTACTGGGATCAAAATTAATCACACTCAAGTGATCACGCCAGTCGCTGGTGGTTTCAGAGTTAAAGAGAGTGTTGTTCTGCCAAAGTTACTAGCTGATGTTGCACGTGTCGGTACTAATTTCGAATTAGATGGCGGCCTATCTGATCTGACATGGTTTGGCTCGGGTCCACATGAGTCATATCCTGATAGAAAGATTGCGCGCATCGGACGGTTTATTTCCAGCGTTGCCGACCAATACATTCCATATGTGCGTCCGCAGGAAAATGGTGGTCACAATGGTGTGCGCTGGTTTGAACTCACAAACGCTGCTGGGCATGGGCTTCGGATTCAATTATCCAAACCCTCACAGGTGTCGGTGACCCCTAATCGCGCCTTTGAATTGGCCGATGCCACACATGATGTAGAAGTAAATGCCTGCGGAAACACTGTTGTCCATATCGATGCCGCTCACCGTGGCGTAGGTACGGCCTCCTGTGGCCCCGACACGATTGATACATACATTATTAAAACCGGCTTGCACACGTGGGAGTGGGTCGTTACTTCAATCTCTGATTGATTAATCTAAGTGAGATAGCGGCCAGTGAATTGCGATTGGGAATTTGCAACTTCGGCCATCACCTGATGATTTCCCGCGGGCACGACGCCACATCCATGGGATAACAAAGCCCATGAACCAGAGCGCGGTTATCACTGC
>CAILBF010000134.1 GCA_903832395.1 uncultured Actinomycetes bacterium
AAGTCCTCCCAATCGACTCCATCGCGTTTGGCGCGCTCGAGGAGCGGATCATCGATGTCAGTGATGTTTTGGACGTATCTAACTTCCGAACCACGAGCACGCAGGTAACGATTGATTAAGTCAAAAGTTAGGTAGGTCGCGGCATGTCCTAGATGGGTCGCATCATAAGGAGTGATACCGCATACATACATGCGATAAATCGATTTGCTCTCCACGGCTTCTACAGCACCGGACTTGGTGTTGCTCAGTCTTATTTCAGGAACTACATATCGTGGATGTAGTTGCGGAACGTCGACCTGTAGCCAAGATTTCATATGAGCATCCTAGTTAAAGTGCAACTAAAAGGCAGGCCAAGGAACGGCAGGCCAATCTGGATTTGGTTCAGGCATCACACCTGTCGTTATTAATCGTTGGATTCGCGCATTAAGTGCCGCAATTTCACTCTCTGTTAAATAAGGAGTTAAGTCCAGGTCGGAGTTCAAAGTGAGGGCAGAGTTAGCAATTTGCTCTAATTCAACCTCCGTTAACGCATCGCCCGAGAATTGCCATAGAACTGTTCGCAACTTGTCTTGGGCGTGGAAAGTTACTCCGTGGTCACATCCAAATAACTCTCCATCTATCGAAGGTAAAAGATGGCCAATCTTCCGGTCAGTGTTATTGATAATGGCGTCGAAGATCGCCATCGATCTAAGTTGTGGATCGTTGGTTGAAAAGAAGTTTGCTAAATCAATATCTTCATCAATCTCTATCCACTCTTGAACCATTCCGGGACCATATGGCCCATCACGCAAAATAGTTAGAGGAACAAGCTTGAAATCGCAGTGCTCGCTGATGAGGTAGGCAGCATATTCACGATGCGCCAATGAACCATCGGGAAAGTCCCATAAGGGTCGCTCACCAGCGATTGGCTTGTAGATGGCATTCATGGTTTGACCATCATGAGTTATGGATGTGTAAAGCGTTGCATTTGAGGCATCTACTAAACGTCCAGTAACGACTAACTCTCCCTGGGTAAGTAAAGCGAATTTATCGTCGGTAACCATTTGCCCTCGGACATAGGTGCCCATGTGAATCAATCGGAATTCCACAGAAGGGACAGGGTAAACGACCTGCACTGACGAGCGCCTTTGAGCGTTTAACAAAGGCATCGCACATGGATAAATTCAAGTACACACTCAAGCAGTTGTCAGGCTCTTCATTATCGGCAACTACTTCGAAGAGTTCAATATTGATTAATGCGCGAGTTTCATCCCATGCCATTGAAATCGCTCCGACAGTGAATTCGGATTCAATGGGAGTCTCTAGTGATGCATCATCTCGTGGGAAGGGAGCTATTCGAAGCGAGAAATCGCCTTTACGGAGATCGTTGATAACTATCTCTAGACGCTCTGCTAAGGCCGCAACTTGAAGTTTTTCTAGACCAACCGTGACTAATCGTTGTCCGGCCCGGGCTTGAATGAAGAACGCTCGTTCTCCTGGCTCCCCAACTGTTCCTGCTACGAAACGCTCAAGTGAATCAAAAATAAAACTCACTTGCCGCCTCCCCCGCCTAATAGGTTTCGTTTTCGCAGCGGTGCGTTCAGAAAACTCTCTAAATTCGCACGTGAGTCGTTGAGCAAAAGTAGCCGTGGCTTACTTCCACTAAAATCAATGACTGAAATCGAAGCAGGATCGATGACTATTCGTTGAAAATCATCTAGATGCATTCCCATCGCCGATGCAACAATGGCTTTAATGACATCGCCATGGCTAACAAATATAGCTGCGCCCTTTGTCTTCAATGCGGCAACCTCATGAACGGCCCGCATTGCCCGCTCTTGCATCTGAGCTAAACCTTCACCTGCTGGAAAGTACATAGCACTGGGATTATTCTGCACAGTTTTCCAGAGTTTATTTGTTGAGAGTAGTGACAATTTTTTACCACTCCACTTGCCATAATCGACTTCAACAAGATTATTATCTATGACCATTGGAATTCTTCGATTATGAGTTTGGCCCACTGTTTCCCACCAGGGGGTAATCGTCTCTACACAACGCTCCAGTGGACTAATGCGCAGTGAGGAGATCGTTACTTTTCCGAGCCGACCGACGAGTTCATTGGCTTGCGATGAGCCAGTTGGTGATAAATGGACACCAGAAATTCTTCCCGAAAGCAGGCCTTTTGCATTGGCCTCTGAATGGGCATGTCGAATTAAAACTACCTGCATGACGGTAAGGCTATCGCAGGTTTTATGCGCTCGTCTTGCTAAGGTCGCCCCATGGAAATGCGACGAGCTGGTACTAGCGGTCTGAAGCTTTCGCGATTAGGCCTTGGCACTATGACATGGGGCCGTGATACCGATGAACATGAGGCCGCCGATCAGTGCCGTGCATTTATCGATGCTGGTGGAAATTTTATAGATACCGCCAATACCTATGGCGATGGCGACAGTGAACGTGTAATCGGTGGCTTGGTTGGAACTCTTGTAAATCGTGATGACGTTGTCATTGCAACGAAAGCGGGCTTGAGTTTTCCCGATGGAGTTAGATTCATCGATGCATCAAGACATACTCTTATCGCAGAGTTAGATAAATCATTGGCTCGACTCGGCACCGATTTTGTAGATATTTGGCAAGTACACGCTTGGGATGCCCTTTCTCCACTCGATGAAACTTTGTCGGCTTTGGACTACGCATATACAACTGGTCGGGCACGATACGTAGGAGTCAGTAATTTTTCGGGGTGGCAACTAGCCAGAGCTGCCACTAAGCAAAGTTCGAATTCAATGAAAGCTCCAATAACCACGATTCAAAGTGAGTATTCATTGCTTAATCGTGATGCAGAAGTCGAATTATTGGATTGCGCGCAGGTTTGCGGAGTTGGCTTTCTTGCGTGGGCACCGTTAGCTAGAGGTGTTTTAACTGGCAAATATCGAAATGGAGTTCCGAGTGATTCGCGCGGAGCCGCTCCTCACTTTGCCAAGCACATTGAACCGTATTTAGATTCTAGAAGCGCTCGAACTGTAGATGCAGTTGCAGTTGCAGCCAGCGGTTTGGGCTACTCCCCCTTAGAAGTCGCCCTTGCGTGGGTGCGCGATGCTCCAGGTGTGACTAGCGCAATTATTGGAGCACGCACTGGCGCGCAATTGCGCGGAGTCCTTAAGAGTGAAGAGATCTCATTGCCCGACATTCTGCGCAGTGCGCTCAATGATGTAAGTGCCTAGCAGTGTTCTAGAAAATCCTTCAAAACCCGCACACCGAAAGTTAATCCGTCAACGGGAACACGTTCATCGACACCGTGGAACAGCGACATGAAATCGAAGTCGGCATCTAATTTCAGTGGAGAAAAACCATATCCAATAATTCCAAGTTCAGCCAAAGCCTTGTTGTCGGTTCCACCGCTCA
>CAILBF010000135.1 GCA_903832395.1 uncultured Actinomycetes bacterium
AAAACCTCAGTATTTACGCGCACATCGAGACGAAAACGTGCGTGCAAACTTGCTGGTGTTTGCAGAAGTAAGGAACTCTCTTCTTCAATTATCCCGCCAACGTAATACGGTAGACCACAGTTTGCATATGAAACATAACCTGATTTCTCGATTACGATAATTTCCGCATGAGCATCTAAACGTCGCAAGCGAGTTGCCGCCGACATTCCGCCCGCTACTCCACCAATTATGACAACGCGCATTATGCCAACGATAAAAATAGTTTTTGCAGTTGAGCCGTCACTGCATCGGAGTTTGATTTACCTTCGACGATGCACTCTTTTAAACTGGCAGATATCAGAGTAAAAGCGGCAGTATTGACGGCTTTTGAAACTGCCGACATTTGAGTCACAATCTCTTCGCAGTTTCGACCCTCATCAAGCATTCGGGCAACCGCCCCTAGTTGACCCTGGGCGCGCTTTACGCGCTTTGAGATAGCCGCAATCTGTTCGGCATCAGAGAGCACATGTGTTATTTTTTTAGTTGCCATTAGCAGGTACAGCGATCTTGCTCGGGAACGCCTGCAAGGGCCTCTTCAATATGCTCTCCGCAGCCTGACCATGTCGCTTTTTTACAGACTGTGCAAGTAACCCGTGAACACATTTTTAACTCCCTCGTTGATTTAGAGGAAATTTAGCATACCCCCGGGGGTATGTCAAAACGAGCTATAGACGACCTGCTTGGTGAACTCGCTTGAGAAACTCTTGCGTCTTTGCGTTTTTAGGGCTGTGTAGTACTTCCTCGGCACTGCCGCGCTCCAAGATATTTCCTGACTCGAGGAAGCAGACTTCATCGGCCACTTGAGTAGCAAAGCCCATTTCGTGCGTTGCTAAAACCATCGTCATGCCATCACTTTTTAAATCTCGCACGATACTCAAAACTTCATTAACTAAAACTGGGTCCAGCGCGGATGTAATCTCATCAAGTAGCAGTAAACGCGGATTACAAGCAAGGGAGCGAATAATTGCAACACGTTGCTGCTGTCCCCCGCTTAAGCGATCTGGATATTGATCGGCCTTATCGGCTAAATCAAAGCGCTTTAGTAGTTTTTGTGCCGCATCAATCGCCTCTTCTTTACTTTTTCCCGCAACTTTAATGGGTGCCAAAGTAATATTTTCAAGCACGGTTTTATGCGGAAATAAGTTAAAGGATTGAAAAACCATTCCTAGTTTACGGCGCACTTCATCGGCGTTAATGAGGGGATCGGAAATCTCCGCCCCATCCAGAAAAATTTGTCCATCATCGATTGACTCAAGCAAGTTAATGCAACGCAGGAGCGTCGATTTACCCGAGCCTGAAGCTCCAATTAAGACTGTTGCTGTGTGTTCAGGCACGACGAGTGAGAGTTGATTGAGAACTAATTCGTTACCGAATGATTTACGAATACCTTTGAGCTCTAGGACGTTAGCCATCAGATAGCACCCTCAGCATTCTGGGCATTGGTTCGCTGCCTGATTGCGCGATCGGTGTATCGGGTCATTGGAATCGTAATAAATAGGAAGAGAATGGCGGCCACAACGTAAGGCGTGTAATTAAAAGTTCGGCTGGCATTTATTTGCGCGGCACGAACAGCATCGGTAACACCCAAGATTGATACTAAGCCAGTGTCTTTAAGTAGAGATACAAAGTCATTTAAAAGTGGTGGAACTACTCGGCGAATTGCTTGTGGCAAAACTACGTATCGCATCGTCTGTCCAGAGGTAAGGCCAATGGATCTGGCTGCCGCTCTCTGACTTGGGTGAATCGACATAATGCCGCTTCGAATTACCTCTGCAACATAGGCCGAATAAGTAAGGACTACTGCAACAGTGCCAAGGAAAATAACATTGCTTGAAATTCCACTTAACCGTAGAGCTGGAACACCAAAACCAACGAGAAGAATTATCAAAATAAGTGGTGCGCCTCGGAAGATGTCGACGTATGCGGTAGCTAAAAATCTAAAAGGTGTGAGCGCCGGTGACTTTGTCGTGCGCATTAGAGCTAAACCGAGCGCAATTACTCCGATACATGTGCCACCTATAAAGGTCAGTTGAAGGTTGATCCAAAGACCGGCAATAACAGTTGGAAAGACTTTGCGGCCATAGTCGACATCAAAAAATGTCTTCTTAACAACGGCCCAACCAGGGGAAGTTATTGTGATGCTAACTAATGTGCCAAGCACTAATATTGATGAGATTGCGGCAATAGTTGCTTGTCGTCCACTTATTCGCTTACGGGCTCCACGCCTTTCAATCTCACGTGGGCTTGGCGACCAAGCAGAGTTAATTCGCTCTGTCATGGCCGCCAAACTACCGTGTTTACTTCTCTACTTCTTACTAAGGCTTAAGTACTGGCGCACCGCCACCAGTTGCAAGCCACTTATCGGTAATCGCTGCCAAAGTTCCATCGGCAGTAATCGCATCAACGGCAGCTGAAACGCATGACGTCAACGCACTTCCCTTAGACAGCAAGAGTCCAAATTGATCCCCGCCACCAGTTGAAGGTAATTGACCAACAATTAAGCCGTTTGTAACTTCAACGCCAGATAGATAGAAAGCTGTTGGAAGATCTACAACTAAACCGTCAATTTGACCGTTCTTTAGGGCTGATACACCAGCGGCATTGTCATTGAAAACCTGTGGCTTAATGCCAATCTGATTTTGAATTGCATCAAGTGAAGTTGTACCAACAGCTGCGCCAAGCTTTGCACTCTTTAAGTCAGCAATCGATGTCTTGCCTTCGATTTTGCTGCCCTTAAAGGAAACAATTGCTTGTGGCGCTGTGTAATAAGGTGATGAGAAATCAACGGCCTTGGCGCGATCTGGGGTAATTGAAAATTGCTGCAAATTGAAGTCGAAGTTCTTAGCACCAGGTGTTACTGCGCTATCAAAAGTTGTGCGAACCCAGACAACATCTGTATTTGCAAAGCCGAGTTGTTTAGCAACGGCATATGCCACTGCGCCTTCAAAACCATTGCCAGTCTCTGGCTTGTCGTCAATCATCCATGGGAAGTAAGCCGGTTGACCAGTAGCAATTGTTAACTTTCCTGCCGTCAAAGTTTTGAGGTCGGCCTTCGCGCATGATGCTGCGCTACTTGCCGTTGATGAAGCACTCTTAGCGCAGCCTGAAAGTACTAGAGCGGCGGCAATGACTACTACTGAAATAATTCCAAAACGTTTTTTCACGTTAACTCCTAAAAAGTGGATGGATATAGCCAAAGGTTATTGAGAAGAGTTCTAGATGTCTATATGCGAGCTACGTGCAACTGCGCCCCTAAGCGAGCGCGGAATCCACAGTAATCGTGGCCGATGAATAGAGCTTGGAAACCGGGCATGTCCGCTTAGCCTCATTAGCTAAATCAATGAACTCCTCATTGGACATACTTTGATTGCTTCCACGAGTGGTTAAGTGGACTTCACTGATGGCAAATCCGCCATCGCGTTGCTCCAAGGTCACGCGAGCCGATGTTTCGATCTCGCCTACGGGTTTGCCCGCATCCTCGATCAAACTTGTTAGGTGCATCGAGAAACACCCTGCGAGCGCAGCCCCAATGAGCTCCTCTGGGTTTGTGCCCATTCCATCTTCAGTGCGCGACTTTAAAGAGAAAGGAATACTCATGCCATCGCGGCCAAGGGTCATTGTGCCCGTTCCGGTTGGAACTGGTCCGCTCCATTTAGCGCTTGCATGTCGGATAATTTTCATGGATATGCTTCCTTTCGAGAGGGGTCACTATGAAACCAGGGGTTGTATTCAGTGCGGTGTCGGAAACCATAGCAAAAGATTGCATTACAGCACGAGGTGAAGCTAAGTGCACCACGCTCATCGATCGTGGCACGTATGCCGAGGCGATGACGGCCGTTGAAATCTGGCTGACTGGCGATGCTGCACCAGTGGTTAGTACAAAACACGACACTCTTATCTATACGCGTTCAGGAACTGGGACTCTCGAGATTAGCGATGAAGATGGCGTGCACTCGCAGGAGATGAAAGCTGGGTCGGCCTCCCTCATTCGATCTGGCTCTACATTTAATTGGAGCTCTGGCAAAGAACTTCGCGCCCTTGAGGTTAGCGTGCCGGATATATCTGGACCCTTTGCCCGTAAACAAAAATCACCTACCGAGTTTTACGATCGATTTGTTCAGCAAGGCTCATCCGATAAATCTGCAGCAACATCCAATCGTGAGTTTGAAGTCCTTTATGACGCCAGCAATGGCTCGGCCCATGCAACCATGTTCATTGGTTTCATTCCGCCATCAGGTGCCCCAGCTCATTACCACTTATACGATGAGATCTGCCATATCGTTCAAGGAGGGGGCGAGCTCCATGTTGGCGACACTCTTCAAGAACTAACAATCGGTTCGACGTTTATTGTTGCGCCTCGCCTCTTGCATGCTCTGGTAAATAATCGCGATGAGGATCTTTGTTTATTGGGCATTTTCCGTCCAGCCGGCTCGCCAGCTGCTGCCTACTACCCAGATGGACACCCAGCACCTGGATATATTGAGTCGTAGCGGCAATTCTTGCCGATATTGCTGATATGACGACCGCTAAAAATTTGCATAATTATTTTTAATGGGGATACTCTCCGTAATGCAAAAGGCTTTAATCCATGAATAGATACCGGGAGAGTAAATCGTGGCCGTAGATTCACCTGTAAAAGATTTAGCATCCATCTACCGATCACAATTCTCGGTTTTTGAACACGTAACCTACGTTAATTCATGCTCGCAAGGCGCCCTTGCCGATAGCGTGAAAGCGAGTTTTGATTCCTATATCTCAACCCTTGAATTGCAAGGCTCTGCATGGGGCGACTGGGCTGGATATCAAGAGACGATGCGCGCGCTCTTTGCAAAGTTTTTTGAAGTTCCAACGGCGGAAATTGCCGTTACAACTTCGGCATCTGCTGGAGTAAGCGCTGTTGCATCCGCTTTAGATTTTACTAAGGGCCGCAACAAAATTATTACAACTGAAAATGAATTCCCTACAATTGGGCAGACATGGCATGCGCAAGAACTTCGCGGCGCTGTTGTCCATCACATTCCGAGCAACGCAGATTTAACGGTAAATGTTGCCGCCATGATTGATGCAATTGATGACCAAACCCTTATCGTCTCAATAACTCACGGCTGTTATCACAACGGTGCAGTCACTGAGCTAGAGCCAATTATCGAGGCTGCACATAAGAAAGGCGCACTCGTATTAGTTGATGCTTATCAAACTGCTGGTGCAGTTCCACTTAATTTATCTACTTTAAAGGCCGACTTTGTTGTCGGAGGAACTCTTAAATATTTATTAGGTGTGCCTGGTGTTGGTTTTCTTTATGCGCGAAGCGAAACTACTTCTCATCTGATCCCAACCTCAACTGGCTGGTTTGCGGCAAGGGACATATTTGCAATGGAGATTCATTCCTATGATCCAGCCAAGGAAGCACGGCGATTTGAATCTGGAACACCAGCGATTCCGTCACTGTATCCATCATCGACTGGCTTAAGCATGGTTATCGATATTGGCATTGAAAATATTTACGCATATGTATCTCAAATTCACGATGCACTGCGAACTGGGATTGAGTCATTGGGCGGAGTCGTAATTACGCCGAAAAATAAGGCCAATCACGGCGCAATGCTGGCAGTAGCCTCACTTGATGAAAATGCCCACGTAGCTGCGCTCGAGAGTGAAAAAATTGTCACGTCTTCTCGTGGCGGCAACATCCGAGTCTCGCCCCATTTTTACAACAACTTTGAGGACGTCGAGAAAATAGTTGCAGCTTTTGCAAAAACTAGCCAATACTTGCGCAAATAATTCTAAGGGGAGAGTTACCACATGACACAGATCGAAAGAGTTGATCTTGCACCTGGAATCAATGTTGCTCGCGCAATTACGGGGCTTTGGCAAATCGCAGATATGGAAAAAGATGGTTCCACATTAGACCCAGCCAGTACTGCCGAATTCATGGCAGCTTATGCCGATGCCGGTTTAGATACTTTCGACATGGCCGATCACTACGGAAGCGCCGAAATCATCGCCGGCTATTTTAAAAAGAATGTACCGGCAGGCAAAAATGCACATCTATTCACTAAGTGGGTTCCAAAACCAGGGCCTGTGACTCGTGAGCAAGTACGGGCGGCAGTGATGGATCGCTGTACTCGGCTGCAAACACAGAAAGTTGAGCTACTTCAATATCACGCATGGAAGTTTTCTAATCCCTACTGGTTAGACACACTTGTCTACTTACAGGAGTTGCAAGAAGAAGGTCTAATCGGGGCTATTGGTGTTACTAATTTTGATACTGCGCATTTGCGTATAGCGAAATCTATTGGCGTGAATATAGTTTCTAATCAAATTTCTTACTCCGTTATCGATCGACGTGGTGGTGGCCAGATGGCTGACTACTGCCACAATAACGGCGTTAAAATTCTTGCTTATGGAACACTATTGGGAGGATTTATCTCTCAGAAGTGGTTAGGAAAAACCGAACCAACTGGGCAAGCGTTACCGAACTGGTCTCTCATGAAATATAAGCGCTTCATTGATGTCGCTGGGGGCTGGGATAGATTCCAGCATGTACTAGCAACGCTTAATGAAGTTGGTATTGAAGTTGGCCGCTCTATTTCAACGGTGGCCAGTAAGTACCAGTTGGGCCAAAAGGCCGTTGGTTCGGTCATAATTGGGGCTCGACTTGGCGAAAATGCACATATCGCCGATGCCGTATCCCTCTTTACCTTTGATTTAAGCGACGCCCAGCGGAGCAAAATTACTGCAGCACTTTCTGCATTAGAAGATATTCCCGGCGATTGCGGTGACGAGTATCGAAAGCCTCCTTACCTAACGGCTTCTGGTGATTTAAGCCATCACCTTGAGGATTTCCCGCCCGTGTATGAAGTTAAACAATCTGGTGGGAAGTCAATGATTGATTCTGGTACGACGTGGGAAACACTGGCTGGATACAGCCGTGCAATTCGCATTGGTGATCGTGTTCTCGTTTCCGGAACAACAGCAACGCATGGATTAATTGTTGTTGGTAAAAATGATCCAGAAGCACAGACGCACTTTATAGTCGATAAAATTGAAGCATCGCTTGAATCACTTGGTGCGAAACTTAGCGATGTAGTGCGCTCGCGAATTTATGTAAATGATTTGAAAGACTGGGAGCCAATTGCTCGCGTTCATGGAGTTCGTTTTGCTGATATTCGCCCAGCAAATACCATGGTCGAAGCTAAGCTCATAGGAGATGGTTATTTAGTCGAGATCGAAGTCGAAGCCGTAATTCAATGATAAAACGTGAACTTGTTGCGGGCTATGAAATCTCACCAGTAATTAAAGGTGGTTGGCAGTTAAGCTCTGGACATTCACTAAATCTGCAGATTCAAGAGCAAGCGGCAATTTCAGACATGATCTCCTTTATTGAATCTGGGATCACAACTTTTGACTTCGGCGATATTTATACTGGCGTTGAAGAATTAGTCGGCAAAACTCTCGCTGCATTGAGCCAAAAACTCGGCACAAGCGCCAGAGATAAAGTTCAACTTCATACTAAGTATGTTCCTAACGAGACGTCATTAAAGAGTTTTGATAAATCCGACGCCATCACCATAGTTAACCGTTCTCTATCTCGCCTGGGTGTTGATCAGGTGGATGTAGTTCAGCTCCATTGGTGGAGGTATGAAGATCGACACTACCTGGAAGCTTTAGAGGTGCTATTTGCGCTGAAAGAGAGTGGAAAAGTAGGAAACGTTGGAATTACTAACTTTGACTTGGAGCGCCTTGAGGAGATGGTTAACGCTGGGCTAAAACCTGCGAGCCATCAAATTCAATACTCCATGCTTGATCGCCGAGCGGAGCAAGGCATGAGCCAATTCTGCGAAGCAAACAAAATTGGCATTCTTTGTTATGGCACCGTCGCTGGAGGATTCTTCTCAGAAAAGTTTTTAGACGTCGCTGAACCAACACAAGTCGAGACGCGTTCAAATGTTAAGTATCAGATAATTATTGATGAGTTCGGTGGATGGGGACTTTTCCAAGAGCTTCTGCATGTGTGCAAAAATATTGCCGACAGTCATGCGACAGACATTGGAACAATTGCTTCAGCTTGGGTTCTACAACGTCCGGCCGTCAAAGCAGTTATTGTAGGTGCTCGAAACATTTCGCATCTGGACTCAAATTTAAAGATCCCTCAAATTGTTTTTACTCATTCAGAACTTCAAGCAATAGATGAGATTCTCTCTAGATCAAAGGGACCTAATGGACCGGTTTATGATTTAGAACGGTACTCAGAGAAGCATCGGAAGATTATGCATACCAACAATAATTAAGTTAAATCTCCCGAACGCAGCTTAACTTTCGCAGTCCGCTCTATTCGCATAATGAGTCTCTCATCAGGGTCCGGGCATGCAACAAAGGAGTCTGTCTCTAGCCAGTCCTGAGCTGGCATCTGCCTTTGTTTAGCTGGTAAAAGTGGCAAGGCGGCCGCTATGGCATACATACAGAAATGCTTGCCTGCGGGTATACGAAGCTGTGAACTTTCGGTTACTTCAAAGTAATCCCCGACCTTTAGGCCGCAAACAGAACGCCCCTCAATTCGATCAACGACGATGCGTAATTCAAATAACTCCATGTCTTGCTCAGTCTCATTTTCCACAGAAATTAGCGTAAGGCACTGGGCGACAAAACCCTCCATTTTAGGTATCTTTGGCGGGGCCGCTTTTCGGGGCCCTGAATTCTCTAGAAGAGCGGAGTTGATGCGTGGCCGAGTTTGTTCAATTGCTCTTTAACGGCTTGGTTGAAGGCTCAATCTTCGGAATTGCTGCCTTAGGAATCTCACTTGTTTATTCGGTTTTGCGTCTTGTTAATTTTGCTGCCGGTGATTTTCTAACGCTGAGCGCATTTACAACTTATTTTTTCTCGGTCGACTTACACATGCCTTTAGTGGTTGCCGTATTAATTTCAGTAGTAATTGGAGTAGTCATTTCTCTATTCCTTGAGTTTCTTATTTGGCGAAGGTTGCGCAAGAGCGGAGCTGGCATGCTCGCCCTGTTCCTCGTTGCAACTGGAGTCGCATTTGTTTTGCGCCAATCAATTGCCTTAACTTTCGGTAGTAATAGCCGGAAATTTAATATTGATCAAATTAAAACTTTTGAATTCCTTGGTGCCCAAATTGCCCAAGCTCAACTAGTTGTTTTGTGTTGTGCATCAGTTGCAATTACGGCGATCGCCATCTTTATTAAAAAATCGGTTATCGGAAAAAATATGCGTGCCTACTCCGATAATCCTTCACTTGCTGCAGTATCTGGAATCAACGTACAACGCGTCATTATTGCGACCTGGTGTATCAGTGGTGCCTTCGGCGCTCTTGCTGGAGTATTTCAAGGAACGGTGCAAGGCCAATTTACGAGCGGTATGGGATTAGATCTACTCCTCTCGATTTTGGCGGCAGTTGTTCTCGGTACAATCGGTGATGCTTACGGAGCCCTCATCGGTGGTTTTGTTCTAGGTCTTGTTATGGAACTTTCTACATGGTCGGCATTATTCGGCGGGATTCCATCGACATATAAGCCCGTTGTTGCATTCTCAGTTCTTGTGATTGTTTTACTCTTTAAACCTGAAGGTATCTTTGGAGTGAAGGCGAGAAGAATCTAATGAATGCGATTATGCAACCCGGTTTTTGGATTTTTATCTTAACAATGTCGGGAATTTATGGAATCTTTGGTCTGGGCCTCCAAGTCCAATACGGCGTTGGTGGCATTTTGAACTTCGGTCACGTCGGAATGATGGCCCTGTCCTCATACACAATGGCTATTTTGGTGATTTCTCATGGCATTAACTTTTGGATTGCCGCGGCCACTGGCGTTGGTGTTGCCGCCCTTGGTGGTGCGTTTTTAGGTCTTACAACGTTGAGGCTTCGAGGCGACTACTTCGCAATTGTTAGTATCGCGTTTTCAGAGATCGTTCGCTACGTTATTTTCAACTCCGACAACGTAACTGGTGGAGCACAAGGCTCACTAGCAATTCCGGCCATTGGTGAAGGTTATCCTTCGTACACCATCGCTTGGGATTCAATAATGAATCACATGAGAGATTTTCTCCAACCAATATTCGGCGATATTGTTAATCGAGAATTCGTCATGGCAATAACTATTTGGTCTACTCTCGCAGTTCTTCTCTTTATTGTTTCGCGAATCGAGCGGACTTCATGGGCGCGTGTTCTCCGTGCAACTCGTGAGGACGATGAAGTTCCTGCAGCTCTTGGAAAGAATGTTTTTAGGTTTCGCTTGCAGGCCGTCATCATTGGTTCAATTCTTGGTGGAATCGCCGGAATTTATTGGGCTTTAGAGTCCACACTTCTTTCAGCCGATGATTTCCTAACCATTGTTACTTTCTATGGGTGGATGATTTTAATTTTGGGTGGAGCTACGAAAGTTAAAGGGCTTCCTTTCGCGGCAATATTCTTCGGCTTCCTTTATGGTGGAACTCGCTTCTTTACTTTCTGGCCATTTTCAATGGTGGATTCGGCACAACGTGCTTATATCCGCATCATGATTATTGGCGTTGTCTTAATTATTCTTATGATGAAACGTCCGCAGGGAATCTTCGGGAAACGTCAGGAGATGGTCCTTGAATAATCTAATTCTTGAAGTTAACGACGTCGCGATTTCATTTGATGGCGTCCGTGCCGTAAATGGCGCAAATTTAAATGTGGCCGTTGACAGCGTGACCTCGGTCATTGGTCCCAATGGCGCGGGTAAGACAACGCTATTTAATTTAATTAGCGGGGCGATCAAGCCAGATTCTGGAACTATTTTATTTGAAGGTATGGAAATTCAAAATCTACTGCCCCATAAAATCGCTGACCGCGGAATTATTCGAACTTTTCAAGGCGCGAAAGTTATTAAGCGGTTAAGTGTCTTGGATAATCTGATTCTTGGTGGCCAGGACAATCCAGGCGAAAGTTTGTTGAACTTCTTTAACCCAAAGGCCAGAAAAGCTTACGAAGCCCAGGCCCGTGATCGAGCGATGGAGCTTTTGCAGCAGATCGGGATTGAACGCTTCGCCCATGAATACGCCGGAATTCTCTCGGGTGGACAGCGAAAGTTGTTGGACTTAGCACGTGCGCTCATGGCCAACCCGACGATGTTGTTATTGGATGAGCCCTTTGCAGGGGTAAACCCTACTTTGGTTGAAAAATTATTAGAGGTGCTGCAAGACCTTCGTACCAAACATCACTTGACGTTCCTGCTCATCGAGCATGATTTAGAGACAGTTATGAATATCTCTGATCGAGTCATTGTTATGGCCGAAGGCAGAGTTATTGCCGATGGGGCACCGAATTCTATCTATGAAAATCAAGCGGTAATCGATGCCTATCTCGGTACGCGAAAGGCAACGTCATGACTCAACCGTTGATAAAGATATCTAACCTCGAAGGTGGTTATGGAGATGTCAAGATTCTCAATGGCGTAAACATTGAGGTGCCTGAAAAATCTATCGTGACAATTGTTGGTCCCAACGGTGCTGGAAAA
>CAILBF010000136.1 GCA_903832395.1 uncultured Actinomycetes bacterium
CCTACAAACCGATGTCACTAAACCCGAGCAATGCGATGCATTAATCGCCCATGCAATCGAAAGCTTCGGCCATGTCGATATCTTGGTCAACAACGCCGGTGTTGGCACAGCAGTTCCCGCAACCCACGAAACCCCAGAACAATTTAGATCGGTGGTAGATGTCAATCTCTTTGGCGCTTATTGGATGTCACAAGCCTTTGCAAAAGCCAATACCACTGGTGGTGCAATCGTTAATATCTCCAGCATCCTTGGACTCAAACCACAAGGATTGCCTCAAGCCGCCTACGCATCTAGTAAAGCCGGACTCATTGGTTTAACGCGAGATCTTGCTGCGCAATGGACTGGACGCAAAAACATTCGCGTCAACGCGCTCGCCCCAGGATTTTTTCCATCCGAGATGAGTGATGAGCTTCCTAAAGACATGGTCAATATGATCAAAATGTTCACACCTGCGGGACGTCTAGGTGAACCCGAAGAGTTAGCGGCAACTTTAATTTGGTTGGTGAGCGATGCCTCAAGTTATGTAACTGGGATAACCGTGCCGGTCGATGGTGGTTTGGTAATGCCGTAATTATGCAGACCAAAATACTCCAATTGGCAGAAGGTCAAACTTTGGAGGTATTAATACATGGTGCTGCAGATAAGCAAGCGGTGATATTTCACCACGGAGCAATGGCCGCTTCAGAGATAATGGCGCCGCTTTATCGTGCAGCCGAGAAAATGAATATTTTCGCAATTGGAATTACTCGTCCGGGATATGCACAGAGTTCGCGTCGTGAAGGTCGCAGAGCGGGCAATTATTATTTAGAGACGCAGGCGGTGGCTGATCACTTTGAATTAGCAAAATTTGTCTCACTTGGTTGGTCTAGTGGTGGACCGGCTGCAATTTCTGATTCACAGGATTATCGCTGTAAGGGCGCAGTGACGATTGCCGGAGATGCACCAAGAGTTGGGCATGATTGGCTGGATTATGTTGAAAAATATCCACCGAAGAACGACGCATTAAACCCCTCGGAATCATTTGATTTTTCAGCTTTGAAGTCGATTACCGGAGACAAGCTAGCCGATGTATTTGGTGATCTGCTTTCGGCTGCAGATTTAGAGATTGGTCAAGGAGTGCATAAAGACGAGTTAGCTGCGGGCATAAGGCATGGATTCTCTAGCGGAGATTTTGGAGTAATCGATGACTCTGAAAGCGATGCTACTGATTGGGAAATTGATTTTTCTAAGATTAAAGTACCGGTTGCCGTATTCCAAGGCGATGAAGATCGAATGTGTACTCCAGCACACGGATATTACCTGGCCGATAAAATTGCAAACGCCAAATTATTTATAGCAGAAGGAGAGGGCCATATTTCTTTAAGCTATTCACAAGGAGATCGAATTATTGCAAAGGCTCTCGAGTATCTAAACTCAAAGAGCTAACTTCTTTAAGGCAACCTCTTTAACTGCACAGCGAATCATTGCGGAAGTCTGTAGCGGGCTCGGGGGAGGGATTGAATTAACTGATCTTCAATAAGTGTTTTCAAGGCTTTTTCAACTTGTGACTCATCGGGCCAAAGTTTTTTGATTGCGCTTTCAGTTAGTGAAGGATTCTCGCGCAGGGCTTGGATAATTGTGCCGCGGCATTTGCGATCAGTGCCGTGCCAATCCTGTGATTTACGGATCAAATCCGTTTTTGGATAGCCGTTCTTACGCCAATTACACGCGGCAATAACTGGGCAGAGTTCGCACTTTGGATTACTGGATGTACACACAATCGCACCGAGCTCCATCGTTGCTGCGGCCCACACATGTGCATTCTTTTGTGGCATCAAAGTAAGACGAGCAGCCCTTTCCCGCGTTGTTGGTGCGGGCCTTGGATGTTCATTGCCATCGATTAGGCGCGTTAATAAGCGGCGGATATTTACATCCATGACAAGTGTGCGTTTTTCGAAAGCAAAAGCTGCGATAGCTGCCGCCGTGTACTGGCCAATTCCTGGCAACATCTGCAGCGTTATTTCATCGTCTGGAACTTCATTATTGAAATCTTCCGCGATGATTTGTGCGGCGGCATGTAAGCGCAATGCACGACGCGGATAACCAAGTCGGCCCCACGCCGTTATAACTTGTGCGGGGGTTGCTTTTGCTAAATCGGCCGGCGTTGGCCAGCGATCCATCCATTCAATCCATTTTGGTAGCACGCGATTGACGGGGGTTTGCTGCAACATGTATTCGCTAACCATGACACCCCAAGGCGACGTATTGCGCCATGGTAAATCCCGCTTATTTTTCTTAAACCACGTAACTATCGGCTTTTCCAGCGGGTTCATTCGCCAGTGATTTTTACCCGTGAGAGTGCTTGGTCAAGGCGGGATACTTCAACAATCTCCATGCCATCGATCTTTGTCTCTGATCCAGTTGGAACTAGCGCACGTTTAAAACCCAAACGGTAAGCCTCCTGCAAACGGCGGTTAACACCGCTGACTTTTCGGATCTCGCCGGCTAAACCAACTTCACCGATTGCAACTAAATCAGATGGCAACGCGAGTCCTTTAGCGGCAGAGGCCACTGCCAGCGCAAGGGCTAAATCGGCGGCGGGTTCGGACATCTTCATGCCGCCTACGGTGGCTGCATAGACATCACGGCCACCAACGCGGATACCTGCGCGCAGCTCTAGGACGGCTAAAGTCATTGATGTACGGGCAGAATCAAGGCCAGAGACAACTCGGCGAGCATTACCAAAATCATTTTCGCGCCCCTGGCTAACTAGGGCTTGAATCTCCGCAAGTAACGGGCGACGTCCCTCGAGGGTAACGGTGACACAGGTACCTGGAACGGGTTCGGCGTGACGAGAAGTAAATAAACCAGTTGGATCTAATACCGATTCGATTCCCGCATCGCTTAAATCAAAACAACCAACTTCATCGGATGCACCAAAGCGATTCTTGATTGCACGGATTAAACGCAGACGTGAGTGGCGCTCGCCTTCGAACTGCAAAACTACATCGACGATGTGTTCGAGCAGACGTGGACCGGCAATTGATCCATCTTTAGTAACGTGGCCAACTAATAGCAGAGTTATGTCGCGATCTTTACAGATTCGAATGAGAGCGCCAGCAACTTCGCGTACCTGTGTAACTCCACCAGGTGAACCATCGGCGGTTGCACTGCCAATTGTTTGAACTGAATCGATAATAACCAGTTGTGGTTTTACTGCATCGATGTGGGCAATGACTGCGCCTAAGTCAGTCTCGGATGCGAGAAATAAAAGTGGATCGATAGCCTTAATTCGCTCAGCGCGCAAGCGAACTTGCGAAGCGGATTCTTCGCCGCTTATATATAGGGCAGATAGGCCTTTGGATGCGGTTTGTGCAGCAACGGAAAGTAACAGCGTTGATTTTCCAACGCCAGGTTCACCGGCTAATAAAATCGCAGCGCCTGGAACTAAACCGCCGCCTAGAACTCGATCCAGCTCGCTTACGCCGGTAGGGCGGGCATGAGCTGCAGATAAATCAACATCGCCAATTGGTGTGGCTTTATTTGTTACTCGGCCGGGAACGAGTGAGAGTTTTTTAGGA
>CAILBF010000137.1 GCA_903832395.1 uncultured Actinomycetes bacterium
GGAAAATTATTGCCAAAAAATAAAAGAAGAAAATCGCCAAAAGATAAAAGAAGCGCATAAAAATAGAAATTCAACTTCATCCTTCAAATGACAACAGAAACCGCCGCCGCCGATCCGATAACCGTCAACTTGGAGTGTGTCCCACTATGGAACGCAGCCTATAAAAACCCGATCCTGGAAGCCCTGGAACGCATTATTGCCACTTCAGAGGCTATTGATCGGGAGATTAAAGCAATGAAGGAAACCTTAGTAAATAAATAATATAAACACCGCCGCAGACCATGAGACGCACCGAACAATTATCCCGGAACCTTGTCTGCATGATCCGCAAACCTAGCTCCTGGCGATTCTACCTCGCCGGGATACGCCGAGCTTTAACCTAGTCACCGCCGCTTCCGATCATGGACACGCTTAAAAAATGGGAATTATTTTCCCAACAAATGATTCATAGCAATAGAATTGCACATGAAAGGCGAATGAATCTAATAGCTCAATGCTTTAAGAGAAGAGATAAAAGCGATAAAAGCGATAAAAGCGATAAAAGACCACCTTCATCGCCGCCGCCGATTAAACCTAAAATGTTGCTAGAAAAGGATTGGAAGTCCACATCCCTGGCTGAATTTTACATTCGTAAAGTTTATGGACAACGTGAATCACCGCCGCCGCCGAAACCTAATCCGCCGAAACCTGATCCGTTGAGACCTCATGAATTTCCTTTGAGTGTTATAACGCACAGAGGGAAGGAAACAGATAAAACCAATTTCACCCACCTCCAGGAACTCTGGGATGGAGTAGAAAAACCGCTAGAAATACAAACCGCAGGACATAGAGAACGCAACCTAACAACCCAAATAAAATGACCATAAAAACTACCGCCGCCGACCTATTAACTGAAACGCATAACCTAGTAGCAAACCTTCAACCTTTATTCTACAACCTTGTCAGCTCATCACAGCACCACAAACTAGATACCATACAAATCTCCACCGCACGGGCCAGAGAGATCACCGCCGACTTGATGATTCTAAAAAAGAAATTGCAAACCTTTAAAGATTCTGAAAGGATTGCTGAATCTGCAACCGACCAGCATCTAGACAAAATGTTTGGCATCAACTAAACCACAACCACAACCAACACCGCCGCAAAATAAATGAACACAGTCACCTTTAAAAATACGGAATGCCAGATTGAACTCTTGCAATACGCAAACGGAAGAACAGCAATCCAGTTGTGGCATGATGGAATGCCATACGCAATGGCAACGGTCAATGACCCTGACGTTACCTTGGAACCCAACCAAGTGTTAATCAAAGATTACTCTGAAAATCACGGCATGGTCGATGCGCTAGTCGCCGCTGGCATCGTGACCAAAACGGAGGATTATGTCTTAATGGGGCCATACGGAGCAAAAGCCTGGATTTGCAATCTTAACTAAAACAACCACAACCAACCCCGCCGCAAAATGAAAATTGATTACCTATGCCCAAACGAGGAATGCCAACACGAAATTGAGGTTGACTACTCGCCAGGGACACCAGCAACAGGACAATACGGCCCTGTAGAGGGATATGACCCAGGGGAAGCCGCCGAGATCAGCCCCGGAGAATGCCCCCATTGTGGCATGGACATTGAGCTTGAAGATGTTGCTGATGCCGCTGAAGCAGAGTGCGAACCAGATCGTGATGAATGGGAGTGCGAACGCTAAAACAAATGAAATACACAACCTACAACGGCGACCGACCAAACCTTGATTGGACTCCATTCCTTCTGCACCTTTTCCGAAACTACAACTGGAATTTTTACTTGCCAAAATATAGATCGTCACTTCCTGCAAAAAAGAGTTTGCAAGGAGTTGAAACAAATGCAATAGTCGCCACTTCTAACTAACACAACCATGATTACAACTGAACCAACCACACCCGAAACTGAACCCGCCGCCGCCGAGCCTATTGCTCCCGTATTGACTGAAACCAAGACTTCAGCATTCCTTGGACTATATGTGCCAGTGCCGCTCAAAAACAAAGTGAGCGAGGCAGCAAAGACTCAACGCCGATCCATGAGCAGCTTTGCCGTGGGAGTCTTCGAGGATTATTTCAACAAGCCAGAGACCGTCCAATGAGCCACCCAACTACAACAATCACCACGTTGATTCTCCTTACTGCACTAATAATTCTTGCAGTCTTAACAATGCCAAAATGAAACCCGGACTATACGCAAACATTCACGCAAAGCAGCAACGGATTGCCAAGGGATCGGGCGAACGCATGAGGAAGCCTGGTTCCAAGGGCGCACCCACCGCACAGGCATTCAAACAATCAGCAAAAACCGCAAAGAAGAAATAATACTATGGCAAGCGAAAAATGGCAGACTAAAGCTGGACAGAACCCGAAAGGCGGGCTTAATGCCGCTGGCAGGGCATCCTACAACAAAGCTCATGGGGGACACCTTAAAGCACCAGCACC
>CAILBF010000138.1 GCA_903832395.1 uncultured Actinomycetes bacterium
ATTGCAACGGTAACTGCGCTCATTATTGTGCCTTTAATTCCGGTGTATTTACTTAACTGGAAAAAGATTGAATTACATTCATGGCGCCAGATCTCTACTTTTTCACTCGTACTCGGAGTGCTTTATTCTTTTGCTCTTACAGTTTTCGTAATCCTTATAGGGCTAGTTGCCATGAGTGCTTTTGGGGACTACCAAGATTTTGTACGCGATAAAGATATGTCACTCTTTCGCGATCGCCTTTCTAAGCGATTAGTGCTGCTGATTGCGCCCATTATTCTTACGGCGCCTTACTCTCTTGAAGCGATTCTTACACCCTCACGTTTTTTAAGTGAGCCCGGACTCCCGATAGCCGGTGGCAATGCCGCCCTCGTATTATTCGGCAACCCAGGTGGCGTTGGCGCACTTCCATGGTGGCTTATGAGTCCATTACTCCTGGTTCTCATCTTCGCGCTTTTTTCGTCAACCAAAGCGAGAATCTTTGCACTCTACGGAACTGGCTTTTTATCTGCAGCCGTTATCTTCTCCTCCTTGTCTACTTCTGCGCACGGAGAAAGCGCTCCCATCAAAGTCTGGGCGGGCACATTTTTAGTTGCTGCGACAATTGCAGCAATCGCTGCAGCCGTTCTCATACTCGATCGATTGCGTTCAGTTTTAGTCTCAAGCAATATCCATTTCCGGCACATATTTGCCGCGCTCTTATTACTTTTCACGGCTTTATATTCCTTGCTCACCCTAGGGTGGTCTATTTCAGTAGGCGCAACCTCGCCAGTCCAGAGCAACTCGCCTACGGTTATGCCGGCATTCTTAAGTGTTGAGAAAGATACGAAGGTACTTGTATTGCGCGAAGTTGGCGGGAATGGAACAAAGAATGTTCAGTACTACATTTCTCGCGGCCGCGATATTACTCTCGGCGAACCAGACGTTGCACCGAAACAGACCACACAGATTGTCACCGCAACTCAAGGCCTTATTGATGGCTCTGGAATATCAAGTAGCAAAACTTTTGCAGATTTTGGGGTTAAATACATTTTTGCGAAAGCACCGATCGATCTAAATATCATTCGCACAATCGATGGCCTTGGTGGATTCGCCCGGACCTCGGCAACAACATCGGGAGTTGTGTGGCGAGTAACTGGAGTAACGGGGCGACTCATTTTTGTTGGGGCAGATGGGGTACGAAAAAATCTCGATATTAGCAACTTGAGTTCACAGGCCAGTGTCACTGGTCCCGGAAAGATTTTACTGACCGAGAATTTTGATCGCTCATGGCAAATCATAGAAAATGGCGTTCGTTTAGAACGGCAAAAAAATGAACAAGGTTTGCCAATATTTATCGTGACACAGGCTGGTGATATTTCCCTTCTCCATGATGGCACTACACGGAGAGCTTGGATCTCTCTTGAAACCATTGCCTGGGTTGTTGTGATTATTTTTGCGGCCCCAGCCGGTCGCAGAAAGCGCGAAATCTCCGATGAGGAGTTAGCATGAAACGCACGATTGCAGCGCTCATCACACTGGCACTTTCATTTACGTGTGCATCGTTATTGAATCAAAATTCCAGCGGTTCGCTTTACTCAGAGAGCTATCCAGCCGTAGTTTGTCCGCCGACGCTGAGCGGACTTTCTTCTCAAATTTCAACCCCCAAAACAACTTTCCAGTCACTTGCCAATCGCAGTGGTAAGACCAACGTTTTTAGGAGCTATCGCTACGTGATTAATAAAGACGCACTTATAGTCTCGGCAAACGGAGTAACTCCTATTATCTGGCAAACTCGTGCAGGTAAGTGGGCAGGTGGGACTATCTGTTCAGGTCCGGCGTCCTCGCAATGGTTTGTTGGTGGCAGCTCTGATGTCACCTCCAGAGGGCACCTCATAGTTACTAATAGTGGTCTGAGTGATGCCATCGTTGATGTTCAAGTATTTTCTGAAAAAGGTAAACAGAAATTAACGTCCCTGACCATTAAAGCAAAGAGCAATTCCGCACTTGCTTTGGATGCGCTAGCAACAGGAAATAAGATTTTGACTGTGCACGTGATCCCACGTTCCGGGCGAATAAATGCATTTATGATCGATGAACGAGGGACGGGCCTAACAAGCATGGGCGGGGATTTTGTCAATCCAATTTCAGCACCGGCCACTACTTTAATTATTCCCGCTATTCCGAATCAACTCGTAAACAAGAGTCAAAAGGTTGCCACTCATCACATTGTGCGCATTATGAATACATCGGCCGTAAAGGCAAACTTTACGCTTGAGCTTGTATCAACGGATGGAAACTTTATTCCAGTTGGATTTGATTCTCAGAATCTCGCGCCAGGGGTAGTAACTGAACTTGCGTTATCGCCGATCGTAGCTGCCAGCGCATTTGCCGTTCGCATAACTTCAGATGAACCAGTAGTTGCAGCAATTTCCTCAGTAGTGACCACAAAAAGTGGAAAGGACTTGGTGTGGAGCACTCCGACCCCTCCTCTGGTACCGATGACGATGGCCGTCACTGGTTTAACCCCTGCCATTATCTTTGCTTCAGCTGCAATTTCAGTTCAAATCGAGGTCGCATTCCTCAATGGTAAAAAGTCGCGAACCAACATAAAAGGCAGTGACGTGGCCGTCTGGCACGTTCCAAATGCCGCGCGAACTATCAGGATTATTAAGTCCAGTGCAGAAACCTATGCGGGAGCTCTAACCAGCGATGCTAATGGCTATGGTTATATTCCAATTACTCCCGGAAGTCTGCTAGCTAGAGTTGAAGTACCCCGTTCAAACATCCGTGTTTTAAATCCATGACAATCCCAAAAAAACTAGTGGCTCCCCACTAAAGTTACATATATGAGTTCACAGGCAAAGTTAGGGCGAGGCTGTTCTCGCGTTGGCTGCCGATCTGCCGCGACAATGACTCTGACCTACATATATGCCGAGTCAATGGCAGTAGTGGGTCCGCTAGCAACATTTAATGAACCTCATGCCTATGACCTTTGCGCCTTACATG
>CAILBF010000139.1 GCA_903832395.1 uncultured Actinomycetes bacterium
ATAACCGATAGCAGGAACGCCTTGATCTCAAATGCAATCCCAGTCGCATCATTATCGCTTTCAATGATCGCCTTGAGTTCAGCATCAACCCCGCGCACCTTACGAACCCTCTGTGACTTGGTCTTACGCAACAGCAAGAAAAAGAAGAGCCCGACTAGAAATGTAGTTTCAACCATGCAAATAACGTATCCCTGGCCACTGACAGTCTCTTTTCACCCGGCGGGGGCGAAATTCAGTGCCCGGAATAGGCCGCGTTAAGCGTATTCAGGTAGATGCTTTCTGAAATATTCGGCTGTAGCGGGGTCGACGAAATATACGTAGCAACCCTTCATCCCTCTACTCATCAACGTTCTGTAGGTATTACGAATAATCTCGTCGGCCTTCAACTCAGCACTTACTGGATCGTCTTTAAACTCTTTTTTATAACCGGCAAGTGACTTATCGGTTTTGGCTCGTGCGGATGGATCGGTCCGCAGTACTCCGTCGATCACTCTCATATCTCGCCCAACAATCACGCCGACGTAGTCAACTTCCAAACCTTGGCATGTATGAATACAGCCAACTTCCGCAACTGACTTCGGGCTGATAATCCACTCACTACCGTCAGAAGTTAAATTCCAGGTAGCGCTGTAACCAAATTCTGGGATTGTAATGTCAGATAAGGTTGGCTGATTCTTGCTGACCCAATCCCAACAGTAGCCAGCAACTACACGAGACTTATTATTTATCTTGTTCTTTTCCTTGATGGTCTTATGAAGTTCCACAGGGCTATCAAAGATTTGAAAATCGAATTTATCTCGAGAAAAATAATGCGCTGTATCTGAATGAACACCAAGCGTTTCGTCCAGCCATGCCATGTAATCGTCCGAACCGCTGCATCGGAACTGAGAGGTTAACTCCAATCGCTCAACGAGCGCACCTGCTAAACCCGCTTGTTCCTCAATCATTGATATTTCACCAACATCTGACCAAGTCACCTTCTGGGCTTCATCGATGAAGAAAACTGAAGTATGGGCAGAGTAAATAATTTCCTTAACTTGATTCTCGCCTAAATTCTTGAACATTCCAGATTTCATCTTAAGGCGATGTGCCTCGTCAACAATCAAAGTATCAAAGCTCTCATGCTCGGATCCAGTAAATGAGCCAGAACCACTAAACAAACTTCGGATATCAGCCTTCCCGAAAAAGGATTTCAACTTTGCCTCAAAGACAGCACGAGGTGCTGCATTTGGTGTTACATACTTCGCGTTAAGTCGTTGACCTGTTAGGCGAGCCAAGGCATTGATTGAAATAACGGACTTCCCGGTGCCTGGTCCGCCATTAATGATTAACACTCTCTTCTGCCCTGTCAAGGAATCGTTGGAAGCTTTGACTATCTTTTCCAATACAGTCTTTTGCTCATCGAGCAGAACAAACTCTTCTTTACCCTTCAGCATTGAACCCACTGAATCAGCTAATTGTTGGGATGGGCGGATAACCGCTGCATCAATCCGCTCGAGCAAAGCAGTTCCAGTACCCTCGGAAATATTACTCAAAATCATCGATTTAAGTTCTGCGCTTTGCCCTTTAATAAAAACTGGAACTTCTCGTAATTTCTCTTCATACAACGAAGCATTAACTATGGAACCATCCAAACAATTATGGAGATAAGCACAAGCATTTACCGAAACTCCAGTTTCATAAATGTACTCGTTATACATTTTTAAATGACTCAAGTAACTCCACGCTTGGTAAGAAGGATGAGGTGTATCCCTCTTGTGGCCACCAATAAATGTAAGAACATGTTCTCCAAAGTCCGAGAACTCTACATCAGTCCATTGTTTTAATTCGATAATAACTAACGACTCACTTCCAGCAGCGTTTTTCCCTGAAAGCATAAAATCAATTCGAAAAGCTCGGCCATTAACGCGGTATTCAATAGCGACGCCAGCATCACTTGGAATATCAGGATTATTCATCACATGAAACATGGCATTTCCCAAAGAGTTGCGCCAGGACGAATATTCAGATTCCCCCAC